>JBAXNJ010000222.1:0-3574 GCA_037133815.1 Betaproteobacteria bacterium | reverse complement strand
GGGCAAGCCTTACCAGTACATGAACCCAGGCCTCAAAGGTGAAGTGGATGTCCTCTCGCTTGGCGCAGACGGTCAAGTTGGCGGCGAAGGTAAAAACGCCGACATCGGCAGCTGGCAATAAGCCCTATGAAGCGCCAGCGCGGGCTAACTTTGCTGGAGCTTTTGGTGGTGCTGGCCATCATCGCTATTTCTTCCGCCGGTGTTGCCCTTGCGATGCGCGATAACTCTCAGACCCAGTTAGAACGCGAAGCCCAGCGCCTTATTGCCAAACTCGAAGCTGCCCGCGTGCAATCTCGTGCGCAGGGTGTACCGCTTATTTGGCGCACCACGGCGTCGGGTTTTGTGATTGAAACGCCAGTAGCTGGATCTGGTTTTGTGGCGCAAAGTGAAAATTGGCTATCTGCGGATATGTCAATTGGTATATCTGCAGGCATGAAGACCATCACGCTGGGGCCCGAACCGATCATTCCACCTGCCGCCATTACTCTAAGCAAAACAAGCGGCCAAACTTCGGGCGCCAAACCCATCAATCTGCGAATCGGCACCGATGGGCTTCAGCCATTCCATCGCTTGCCATGAGCCTATGTTGTCTTCTTCGCACATGAGTCTTGAACAAAAAAGTGATTTCAAAGAAAACGGCTTCACTCTCATAGAAGTGCTAGTGGCATTAGCCATAGTGGCCTTCGCTTTGATGGCAGGTGTACGCGTTAGCGCTTCCCTCACCCACAACGCCCAACGCCAAAGCGACGCCATGCTTGCGCAAATTTGCGCTGACAACGCCCTTATTCAATTGCGTTTATCTCAGCAATTGCCCAGCGTTGGCGTGACCCACATCGCTTGCGAACAAGCCGCCCAAACTTTTGATGTGGCTTTGACCGTCAACACCACGCCCAACCCCGCGTTTAGGCGGGTCGATGCACAGGTATTTGGCGCGCGGTACCCAGTTTTGCGCGTGACAACTGTTGTGGGGCGTTATTGATGCAAAAGCAGCGCTTTTTATGCAATGCATCCAAACAACAAGGCTTCACGCTAATAGAGTTGCTCGTTGCCATCACCCTTATGGCTGTGATGGCGGGCTTGGGTTGGCGCGGCTTAGACGGCTTGATGCGCAGTCGCGACATCAACCAAACACGCGTAGAACAAACCGCTGTCTTACAAACAATACTCGCGCAATGGCGCTCTGACTTAGACCACATGACTGCGGTGCCAAGCATCAGCGACGCTGGCTTAGCTTGGGACGGTCAAACCTTGCGCATCACACGCCGCGCCAGCACCCCCCTTGTAGACGGCGGTGACGCAGGACTTTGGGTAGTCGCGTGGACGCGCAGAGACGGCCGTTGGTGGCGCTGGCAGTCGCCTGCGCTCCAAGACAGGCGCGGCCTGCTCGAAGCATGGACGCGCGCAGAGCGTTGGGGCAAAAACGCTAGTGCGGATGACCAAAATTTTGAAACGGCCTTGATTGCTATTAACCAATGGCAGATCAGTTACTTTCGCGGGAATGCATGGACTAACCCACTTTCAAGCGCGACTTCGAATTCGCCACCGGACGCCATTCGCTTGGTCGTTGACCTCAGTAATAAATCACTACCAACAGCACCTACGCAAGCCCTTCAAGGCCGGCTATCCATAGACTGGATCCGCCACAACTTCAGCAATAACAAATCATGAAGCGCCAGAGCCACTCCTCTCGCGGCGCTGCTCTGTTGGCAGCAATGCTCACCATCAGCTTGGTCGCCATGCTGGCTGCCGGCGCGGCATGGCAACAGTGGCGAACGGTAGAAATTGAGAGCACCGAGCGCCAGCACGCACAAGCGCAATGGCTTCTTCTAGGCGCCTTGGACTGGGCCCGCGTTATCCTGCGCGAAGACGCGCGCTCTGGTAACCCAGATGCTCCGACAGACCACTTGGCAGAGCCTTGGGCCATCCCATTGCAAGAGGCGCGTTTGTCCACCTTTTTGTCAGCTAATTCATCCGACGACTCCCTAGCCCAACAGGTCTACCTATCCGGCCAAATCAGCGACTTACAGTCGCGCATGAATGTCAGCAATCTCCTGCAAGGCAACCAAATCGACTTGAAATCTTTACAAGCCTTTGAGCGCCTGTTTGAAGCCCTCAATTTGCCAACAGCGCAACTCAACGCCCTTGCCCAAGGTATGGTAGCCGCCCAGCAGCAAAAAGACGGTGCACCCCTAATGCCGCAACGCGTCTCGCAACTCACTTGGTTGGGGCTGACTCCTCAGACTTTGGTCACCCTAGCCCCTTACATCACGGTGTTGCCCACGCGCACCCCGGTCAACCTCAACACCGCCCCGCCGGTCGTTCTTTACGCGAGCGTCGCCGGCTTGAGCCTGTCAGACGCCAACCGCCTGGCTGGCCAACGCGCGCAAAACCCTTGGTCCAGCCTAGACGCTTTCCAAAAAGCTGCCGGCAAGCCGGTGAGTGTGGACGGGACGCACAGCGTCAATTCGCGGTTTTTTGCGGTGGTTGGCCGCTTGCGCATGCCTGCCACCAGTCTTTTGGAGCGCTCCGTGGTGCAACGCGACCAAGTCGATGTGAAGGTACTTTGGCGGGAGAGTGGCTCTCTACAATGATCTGCCAATGCTGATCATCTCGCTTCCCCACAACCCTAAAGACGCCCAATCTGGCTTCGCCCACGTCTATTCAGATGGGCATCAGGTGCAGCGCAACGCTGTTGGGGCGGCTTCTTTGCTATCTGTCTATGCGGGCGAGGTGGTTGCGTTGGTTCCCCATACCCGTCTCTCATGGCTAAGTGTTCAGTTTCCGCCTGGTAGCCACGGCGCGCGTTTAAGCGCTGTGCTCGCTGGTTTGCTAGAAGACCGCGTGCTAGACGACCTTGCGAACTTGCACTGCGTGGTAGACCCCGCATCCACCGACGTGCCCCGAACCGGTGGCGTTGCCTTGGTTGCTATCTGCAGCAAAGCTTGGCTGCGCGAGGGGTTAGCGCCTTTGCAAGCCAGTGGCTTGGTGGTGCAACGTTTGGTGCCCGAGTTCTCGCCTCGCACCCAACCACTGTTATGCGTGATGGGATCACCAGAGCAATCGCAATCGGTGCTGTGCTACAGCCAAGGCGTCACCTTGTTGCCGCCGAATGTGGCGCAGTGGAAAACTTTCCCCGCCTATACCGCCTACACAACGCTCCCTGCGACCCAAGCCCCGTTGCTTGCGGAGCCCGCCATGGTTGAGCGAGTCGAGCAGTTATTGCAACGCCGCCCAGTCATGCAAAACGCTGCCCAGCGCGCGGTGGTAGCCGCCCAATCAGACTGGGATTTGGCGCAAGGCGAATGGACGCAAGGTACACCGCAAAGGCTTTTGCGTTGGACGCAACATGCATGGCAGACCTTGTTACATGCCCCTGCATGGCGCAGTGTGCGCATCGGATTAGCTACTCTCTTAGTTTTGCAAGTGGTCGGTCTTAACGCCACGGCTTGGCGAGAGCAACGCGTATTGGACCAACAAAAATTACAACTGAATCAAATTTTGACCAGTGCCTTTCCTTCGTTGCGCTTGGTCATCGACGCGCCTCTGCAAATGCAGCGCGAAGTCGACACCTTGC
>JBAXNJ010000221.1:0-3580 GCA_037133815.1 Betaproteobacteria bacterium | reverse complement strand
AATCAGCACCCGAGCGGGCAGCGCGAACGGCGACTTCATCAAAGCGGCGCTCTGAGGCGCCTAGGCCCGCCAACCATTGCCAACGCAGTTGGCCGCGGAAGGCTTCAAATAAAACGTCTGCGCTGATCGCGGTGGGTTTCACGCTTGCACCGAGTTCCAAGTGGCCACGATGCTGTGCAGGGCACTGGCTTCTTGGGTGGTTTTGATTTTTTCGCGCAAAGCGGTGTCGCTGAGCAACTCGGCGATTTCTGAGAGGATTTCTAAATGCTTTTGGGTCGATGCTTCGGGCACTAGTAAAAAGATCAAGAGGCCCACCGGTTGCTCGTCTGGTGCGTCAAACCCAATGGGGTGCGCCAACTGAAACACGGCCGCCATTGGCGACTTCAGCCCCTTAATGCGCCCGTGTGGAATGGCTACGCCATGGCCCAGCCCTGTAGAGCCCAAACGTTCACGGGCAAAAAGGCTATCGGCCACCAAAGCACGGTTGAGACCGTGCAACTCTTCAAAAAGCAACCCAGCCTCTTCGAAGGCACGTTTTTTACTGGTGGCCTCCACGTGAACAAGCACTTGGGCGGGAGGAAGAATGGCGGCTAGGCGGTTCATAGTTGGTGGCAGATTATGCACCCGTATAAACCCTCGCCAAAAATGACGAAACCGCCAGGTTAGGCGGTTTCTCGAAGTCTTAAAAATGCTTGCGCGGTGAGGGCTTACATCAAGCGCTTAGGGCTTTCGTGGTGATGGCTACGGATACGGTCTTTGTGTTTCACCACCTGTCTGTCAAGTTTGTCAATCAAGTCGTCGACTGCGGCATACAAGTCGTAGTGCGCACTTTCAGCAAACATATCGTTGCCTTTGACGTGGATGTTGCACTCTGCCTTTTGGCGTCCGTCTTTTTCGGTTTGGTTCTCGATACTCAAAAGCACCTTGACATCCACCACTTGATCAAAATGGCGCGTTATTCGGTCTAGCTTGTCGGTCACGTAACTACGCAATGCGGGGGTAACTTCAAGATGGTGACCGCTGATCGTTAAATTCATAAGAAAACCTCCTTTTGTGATGGGCAGATTCACTATGCGCTTACTGCGGAAAAAAGGCAATGGGATGCAATTAAAAACTGTGTGGTTTTTTATCCCCACAAACCCCTAGTCCCGCCCCACTGCGGTGCCATAATCTGCCCCGACTAAGGGATCGCCATGCTCAATATCTTTTCGCTGGCCAACGGACGACTTTTCCAAGAAGAGATCGAGTCGTTGGAGGAACTCTCAAAATTCCAGCCAATTTGGGTGGATCTTGAATCGCCGACCCCAGAAGAAAAGCGCTGGGTCAAGCAGTATTACGGCTTGCAGATCCCAGAAGACGCGATGGACGAAGACATCGAGGAATCGGCCCGCTTCTATGAGGAAGACAACGGCGAATTGCATATCCGCAGCGACTTTTTGATCGCTGACGAAGACGAACCCCGCACTGTGCGCGTGGCCTTCATCTTGAACCAAAACAACGAATCTCTCAAAAGCCGAGGCGTGCTCTTTTCTATCCACGACGAAGACGTACCCGTTTTCCGTCTCTTGCGTATGCGCGCGCGCCGCGCGCCAGGGTTGATTGAAGACGACAAAGATGTGTTGCTCAAACTGTTCGATGCCGACGCCGAATATTCCGCCGACACCCTAGAGGGCATTTACGACCAGCTAGAAAAAGCTGGCAAATTGGTCCTGTCAGAGGACGTCACGGACGTGTTGGCCGGCGAAGTACTAGCCGCCATCGCCCGCCAAGAAGACTTGAACGGGCGCATCCGCCGCAATGTGATGGACACCCGCCGCGCGGTGAGTTTCATGATGCGCTCGCGCATGCTCAATGCCGATCAGTTCGAAGAAGCGCGGCAAATTTTGCGCGACATCGAGTCGCTCGACAACCACACCGCATTTTTGTTCGACAAGATCAACTTCTTAATGGACGCGACGGTGGGTTTTATCAACATCAACCAAAACAAGATCATCAAGATCTTCTCGGTGGCCAGCGTCGCCTTGCTGCCGCCTACTTTGATCGCCAGCATCTACGGCATGAACTTCCAGTACATGCCAGAGCTCAGCCAAACCTGGGGCTATCCTTTTGCTATTGTGTTGATGGCGGGTAGTGCGGTCGTGCCTATGTGGTATTTCCGTAAGCGGGGTTGGTTGAAGTAATTTTCGTTGCTGCGTTTTTAAACACCAGCATTTTTCGCCAATAAGGAAACCAATATGGCTGAAACAAAAACATCGCAAGTATTTGGCGTTATCGGTGGCAGCGGTGTCTACGACATCGAAGGCCTCACCAACAAAGAATGGCGCAAAGTAGACTCGCTTTTTGGCGAACCGTCTGATGCATTGCTATTTGGCGAACTCAACGGACAGCGCATGGTGTTTTTGCCGCGCCATGGACGTGGTCACAAAATCCCTCCAAGCGAAATCAATTTCAAAGCCAATATCGATGCATTAAAACGCTCTGGCGTTACCGATGTAGTCTCTGTTAGCGCCGTGGGCTCTCTAAAAGAAAACCTTCCGCCAGGCACATTTGTCGTAGTCGACCAATTTATCGATCGCACCTTTGCCAGAGAAAAAAGCTTTTTTGGAACAGGTTTAGTTGCCCATGTCTCGATGGCGCACCCAGTATGCGGAAGGCTTGGCAAACATCTTTTGCAAGCTGGCAAAGACGCGGGGATCAGCATCGTCGATGGCGGCACCTACCTCGTCATGGAAGGCCCTCAGTTTTCTAGCTTGGCAGAGTCTGAGCTCTACAGAACTTGGAACTGCGACGTTATTGGAATGACCAACATGCCAGAAGCTAAGTTGGCGCGCGAAGCGGAGCTTTGCTACGCCTCGGTAGCCATGGTGACCGACTTTGACTGTTGGCACCCTAACCACGATGCCGTGACGGTTGACGCCATCGTCAAAGTGCTTTTGGCTAACGCAGACAACGCTAGGTCATTGGTTAAATCTGTTGCCCCCAAATTGCAGGCCGATACAAGCGCCTACCAATGTGCTTGCCGCAGTGCATTGCAATTTGCCATCATCACGGCTCCCGAAGCGCGTGATCCTGTGATGTTGCAACGACTCAACGCGGTGGCAGGTCGAGTGCTCAGCCCTCAAAAATGAATGGCGCTGACAAATCGCTCGGCGAAGTACGGTCAGTAGCGCCCTCGCCTTCTGAAGCATTTTTGCGTTCGCAACTTCTGACGACTGCTCAGAGGCTAGACACACTAGGCCTTAACAGAGGTACATCGGGCAATGTGTCAGCTCGCGTTTCCTCTGCGCATTGGCTAGTGACACCTTCGGGAGTACCCGTCGATAAGTTATCTCCAGACGGTATGGTGCTGATGGACTTTGAAGGCAGGGCGGTAAGCAACGGCAAACCATCGAGCGAGTGGCATTTTCACAAAGACATTTTGTTGGCGCGCTCCGAAGTTGGTGCCGTTGTTCACACCCATTCGCGTTTTGCTACTGCATTTTCTTGTTTGCAATTAGATATTCCAGCCTTCCATTACATGATTGCCGCAGCAGGCGGGGACAGTATTCGTTGCTGTCCTTATGCTTTGTTTGGAAGCCAA
>JBAXNJ010000220.1:0-3587 GCA_037133815.1 Betaproteobacteria bacterium | reverse complement strand
CCTTGGTTGTCGCCCAAATAAAGCTGACGCGTGGTGGTGTCTAGCGTGGCAAATAACTGGTCTGCTGCATAAGCACGGGCTTTGACCAACGCATTGAATAAGGTCGATTTACCCGCGTTGGTGTAGCCGACTAAGGAAATAGTGAAAGCGTCACGCCTTTGGCGCTGCCTGCGTTGCGTACCGCGTTGGCGCTTAACCTTTTCAAGCCGCTCACGGGTGCGCTTGATCGAGTCGCCAATCATCCGTCTATCCAATTCAATTTGCGTCTCACCTGGGCCGCCGCGTATACCGATACCACCACTTTGACGCTCCAAGTGTGACCAGCGTCGCACCAATCGGGTACTGAGGTATTGCAAACGGGCAAGCTCCACTTGCAATTTACCTTCGTGACTGCGTGCGCGTTGGGCGAATATTTCAAGGATCAGGAAAGTGCGGTCGTTGACCGCTACTTCCATGTGTCGCTCTAAATTTCTTTGCTGCGCGGGGCTTAAAGATTGGTCGAACAAAATCTCGGTGGCGCCATGCATCAGCACCAACTCTTTGATTTCATCCGCCTTACCGGAGCCCACAAACAAAGCGGCATCTGGTGCTTTGCGCTTACAAACTATGCGCGCAACAGGCGTTAGACCTGCAGTTTCAGCGAGCAAACCGAGTTCATGCAGCTCGGCATCAAAGTGTGGGGTACCAAAATCAACCCCGACCAAGATGGTTAGGGCTTTGTAGAACGAAGGAGACTCGCTCAAACTTCAGGCGAACTGCCAGTGCCATCGGCGGCATTGAAGTTCACGGCGCGTCCTGGAACAATGGTGGAAATAGCGTGCTTATAAACCATTTGCGTAACAGTATTGCGTAGAAGCACTACATACTGGTCAAATGATTCGATTTGGCCTTGCAACTTGATACCGTTGACCAAATAAATAGACACTGGGACATGTTCGCGTCGCAGAATGTTTAAAAAAGGGTCTTGCAAAAGTTGGCCTTTGTTCTTAGTGTTATCGGTGTTCACGATATGCTCCGTGTTCGATTGTTGAAAAAAGAGTTGTGACCATACCACAGGTGGCGGTGCACCCTATTCCCTAATTGTCTTTATCACTGTAGGGATTATGCGAAGTCTTCATCTCGATTCGCAGCGGTGTACCTTCCAACGAAAACGCTTTTCGAAACCGGCCTTCTAAAAAACGCTTGTAGGAATCGGTGACATGCTCGAGAGAATTTCCATGCACCACGATGATGGGCGGATTCATTCCGCCTTGGTGTGCGTAGCGCAATTTAGGACGGAACATGCCAGCGCGTTTAGGCGATTGAAATTGCGTCGCCTCCAACAACAAACGCGTCAACACGGGCGTAGTCATTTTGCACATCGCCGCTTTGAAAGCGTTGGTTACCGCGCCCCACAAAGGTCCAAGACCTTGGCGTTTTTTGGCAGAAATGAAATGCATGGTTGCGAATTTCAAAAATGCCAAACGCGTCTCGATGGAGCGCATCAACAATTCGCGCTCGTAGCCGTCTACTGAATCCCATTTGTTCACCGCTAATACCACTGCCCTGCCGCTTTCCAAGATATAGCCAGCTATGTGGGCGTCTTGGTCGGTGACACCTTGGGTCGCATCGAGCAAAAGCAAAACGACGTTGGAAGATTCAATGGCTTGCAAAGTTTTGACAACCGAGAATTTTTCAATCGCCTCGAACACTTTGCCCTTGCGACGCAAACCCGCTGTGTCGATCAATTCAAACTTTTGTCCATTGCGCTCAAACGGCACGCTGATCGCGTCACGCGTGGTGCCCGGCAAATCGAAAGCGACCAAACGCTCTTCGCCCAACCAAGCATTGATCAAGGTGGACTTGCCCACATTGGGACGCCCCGCGACAGCGAGTTTGATGGTGCCGTCGGGAACTGCATCTGCGTCTTCTTCTGGTTCAGTTAGGTGTAACGGCTCGAGGGCCATCTCGACCATGCTGCGAATGCCCTGCCCGTGCGAAGCTGACACGGGCAACACTTCGCCAAGACCCAACTCATAAAACTCGACCAACTGCGCGCCCTCTTGCATGCCTTCTGCTTTGTTGGCAACCAAAAGTGTGATTTTTCCAAGTCGGCGCAAATAGTTGGCGATGTCGTGGTCTTGTGCAGAAATACCTGCACGTGCATCAACAACAAACACCACCACATCGGCCTCAGCCACCGCTTGCTGGGTCTGGCGCGCCATTTCTTTGTAGATGCCGTCTTGTGCGTCAGGCTCAAACCCACCGGTATCGATCACGATGAATTCGAGTTTGCCGAATTTGGCGTTTCCGTAATGGCGGTCGCGCGTTAACCCCGCAAAGTCGGCAACGATGGCATCGCGGGTTTTGGTTAAACGATTAAAAAGGGTGGATTTACCAACATTGGGACGGCCGACCAAGGCCAGTACGGGTTTCACTTTTATTTCCTAGGAATCTGCATCAAGGCAGATTCAAACCAGTGACGCGCCCTTCGCGGCTAACCAGCACGTAAACATTCGATGCAACAGCAGGCGCAGCAGCCAGTTCTTCGCCGTCCATCTTCAAACGGTTTAACAAAGCACCATCACCTAAGGACAACACATAGACATAACCACCGCTGTCAGCAATCACAACGCCTTTTGGAGTAACCAGTGGCGCACTCAGTAAACGGTATTTGAGTCTCTCGGTTTCCCACACGCGCTCACCGTCTTCACGACGCCAGGCTTGCACCACACCATTGGCCAATGGAGCGATGACTAGATTGGCGTTGCCACTCAAGCCTTTATCGCCAACCGAAGGACGGGTCCACAGGCTTTGGCCTTTTTGTGCATCGATACAACCCACTTGGGCTTGGAATGCGCGCGCACATACGACATCGCCCACACGGTCAGTAGGACCGACGAGATCGACCAAGCGCTCCATGTCGTTGGTACCGCGCGGAGTGGCGATGGCAGATTCCCAGACAATCACGCCGTTTGTGGGATCTAACCCCGCCAACCGGCCAGAGAGTCCAACTAACAAAGTGTTTTTGAATGCCGCCAACACGCCCGCCTGCTTTAGCACCAATGGCTCACCAAGGCGCTGTTGGGTCCAGAGCTTTTGTCCGGTGGCGCCGTCATAGGCCAAAACGGATCGGTCAGCCGTCAACACAAATATGCGTTGCCCCGCCACCAAAGGTGGGGTGAAAGACTGGGCTGGTAAGGTTTGACGCCATTGCACTTTGGCGTCTTGCATCACCACCAATTGGTTGTCGCGGGTGACCAAAGCAACTTGTTGGCCGTCGCTACCTACGCCAGCACTAACGGTGGTTTTAGGCAATGTGAAGCGCCAAATGTCTTTGCCTGTTTTGGCATTGAGCATCGCTACGGTGCCATCGCTGTTAGCTAATGCAATGCGGTCATCGCGTGTTGCAACAGACAGGGGAAAATTGACCTTGCCAATTTGCGCAGTCCAAGCGGTGCGGGCTTCTTGCAAAACTGCAACGGGCGGAATATCAACGGGCTTAGGACGGGAAGCAGAACACGCGGCTAGCACCGCCGCAAGGGTTCCCAAGAAAATCAAGTGCCCAAAACGCATACTCACGCCAGCCTTCACTTCAGCCTTCACTT
>JBAXNJ010000219.1:0-3594 GCA_037133815.1 Betaproteobacteria bacterium | reverse complement strand
GCTATGTCAGAGCGGTACTGAGCAGAGGCTTTTTTTAACTGAAGTGTCTCTACACGAGCCTCTTTTTTGGCAATACGAGCTATTTCGGATTTCAGTTGATTGGCAAAGGTAGTCATGGTTATTTAATATGAAAAAAAAAGGTTATTGAACAGTTTTTGGAGCTGGTTTGCGATTGCTGGACATAAACTTTTGTTGTCCTAGTATTTTCTTGAAGGGTATCACTATCTAAAGGCTTGAAATTATCGGTAATTTTGATCGGCATCGGAAGTGAAAACCGTGTCATAAGTCGTGCTATCTGTTTGCAGTTCGTGGGCCGCTGTATGACTGAAAGTCAATTTACGCTGATTTACTTCTGGAGTTTTCGTGATTCTGGAAATGACACCAATTACGCATCTCCCACTTACACTTGAAAAATGAACCGAGATGTCGTTTTCGCGCTTTTGGCTGCGCTGTTATTTGGTGCCAGCACTCCATTTGCAAAGCTGCTGTTGGGCGATGTGGCGCCTGTCATGCTTGCTGGGTTGCTGTATTTGGGCAGTGGCGTCGGTCTTACGTTAATTCGATTAATTCGCGACCGAGGCTGGAAGTTTCCCAAGCTCTCGATTACAGAATGGCCTTGGCTCTTGGGTGCAATTCTTTTTGGAGGAGTTTTTGGGCCAGTTGCTTTACTTTTCGGTCTAACCCAAACAACGGGCGCTACGGCCTCACTTTTGCTTAATTTAGAGGCCGTGCTGACAGCGGTGATTGCTTGGACGGTGTTTAGGGAGAGTGCGGACAAGCGAATTGTGCTGGGTATGGTGGCGATCGTTCTAGGTGGTGTGGCGCTGTCTTGGCAAACAAATGCTGATGCCAGCTTTGATTGGCTGGGCCCCGTGTTGATTTCTTTAGCTTGTCTGTGCTGGGCCATCGACAACAACCTTACGCGTAAAGTGTCTGCCTCAGATGCCTTGTTTATTGCTGGGGTTAAGGGATTGATCGCAGGTACCGTCAACTGCGTACTCGCATTATTCTTAGGTCTATCTTTGCCGACAGGACTTTTGGCTTTCTCAACCATGACACTGGGATTGATGGGCTATGGCTTGAGCCTTGTTCTGTTTGTATTGGCTCTGCGAGGCTTAGGCACTGCTCGCACGGGGGCTTACTTTTCGACAGCACCTTTCATAGGTGCCGCCATATCGTTGGTGCTACTGGGTGAGGCAACAGGTGGATTATTCTGGCTAGCGGCTTTTCTGATGGCTGTCGGCGTCTGGATTCATCTGACCGAGCACCATGAGCATGAACACCATCATGAATCACTTGAACATGAGCACGTTCATACCCACGATGTTCATCACCAACACGTTCACGACTTTGTGTGGGATGGGCAGGAGCCTCATGAACACAAGCATGTGCATATCGAAGTGACACACAAACACCCACATTTTCCTGATATTCACCATCGACACGCACACTGAGTGTCGAACCTAGCTTTGAGTTTCGTTAACGATTGTGATTTAGATCTTGAAAATTTAAACTAGACCTGTTCGCTGCAATACCCAGAGCGTGCCACACACCGCAATGATGGCTGAGCCACAAACCACCACGCCCCACCTGTAAAAAAATGTGTTTCGAAGCAGCCAAGCAAAGGGCAAGAACACACAAACAATGACTAACTGACCAAATTCAACACCGAGATTGAATCCGCCCAGCGCTGCTGCAAGTGCGCTCGAGGGCAATCCTAAATCTAGCAAGACATTGGCAAAACCAAAGCCATGGATGAGACCAAATACAAAAGCCAGCGGCCATCGCTTCAAGGAAGACCACCCCAATAAATTGTTAAGCGCAACTGCCACCACTGAAATGGCAATAGCAGGCTCTATCAAACTAGGCGAGGGCTCTAGCCATTTCATGATGGACACGCCCAAGGTAATAGAGTGTGCAATGGTAAAGGATGTGACCACCGATAAGACATCCACAACTGCAGACCTGAAATGAGGTACTGCATGCCATTGGGTGATGCGCGCTCTGGACGATTGGAGTGGCGCCAAGACCAACAGACTGATTAGAAATAAGATGTGGTCAACGCCAATCCAGATATGCCATATGCCTTCTAAAAAGTATTGGTATAAAACCTGAACAACAGAGGCGTTAGCCTTTGTGAGTTGGGCGTGTGGATGCTCTGGACTGAAAATAGCACTACTTTGAAATTCGGGAAAATCAAGTTTCAGCAAACCTCTGTGCAAATTATCTTTAGCAAACATCAGCGTGTAGCTTAAGCTCAAGACGGCCTTGTTTAAATTAGTCTTCTCAATTTTTTGATTGCACGTTGGATGCCACAAGGCACTCAAATAAATACCATCTGCATGTTCGCTGGCTTGAATATCGGCATTGCCCAGCTTGCAGGCTTGGCCGGATTCATGTAGCTGTATGCCTTGTTCTAGCCATTTGGAAATTGCAATTTCCTTGGAGATGGTCTCTGCCCACGTTACTTGTCCATTGCGATCGTGGTCCAAGTTGAATATCAAGTCGACATCGCGCAAATGGATATCAACCCTCAACACCAATCCTGCCTCATCGTTGCTCAAGCTTAGAAAACTGTTGCTGCTTGAGTGTGCTTGAACATTTTGAAACATGCCAATCAACATGAACAGAAGCGCAAACTTCAATTTCTTCATGGGGCGACTCCTCGGCCCTTGAGTTTGTACTTTAACTGCAGCAACAATGCGGCCAGTTGAGGATCTGTGTACTTTGTTTTTTCTGCCCATGCCAAGACGGGCTCTGCTAATTGGGCTTGATGTGTGAGCAATGCAGCTTTGACTAATAAAACAGCATCACGCGGTTCTTGCTGTAGTTGCCAGTTGTCAATGGAAAGTTTCAGGCCAGCCATTGGATCTTTGCCGTAATCGATTAGGTAAATCAGTTTGGGCCGCTCAATCAGACTTTCATTTCGCAGCGCCTGTGTTGCCAGTCGTGCCTCAATCAGTTTTGCAAGTTTTACCTCGTTGCGATTTTTGAGTCCCCTGTCCGCTAGCAAGGCCTGGACTAATAGTGCGTCTGAGGGGGTGTCGATGCGTGTTACTTTTTGAGCATCTGCAAACAAGCCTTGCTGGTTAAGCAACTCCGCCAAGGACAGCCGAATCAGGTGTGATTGAGGTGTGAGGGAGAGTTGTTTTTTCCAAACCGAGATTGCAAGCGCGTATTGGCCCGCCACCCGGTAGGCTTCCCCCAGTTGAAAATTAAGCCATTCCAAATCTGTTTGCTTTATAAAAGCTGAATTTTGTAGGATTTCTTTGAGCGAGCGAATAGCCAACTCCGATTGGCCGGTTCGGTATTGGAGTACGGCGCGGTGAAGCAGTGCTTCTAGACGACCCAAATGGATTTCTATTTGCTGACAGTCTTTCTCTGCGCCTTTCATGTCTGATTGGAGTAAGTTCAAGGCAAATCGCCAAGACCAAAACTCTGCTTTTTTAGGGTTCTGAGCGATGGCTAAATCAATGTCTTTGAGACCTGCTTCAAAGTCATGAAAGCCTTGTTTCACCAGCCCCCTCATGAACAAAGTCTCAGCCGGTAATTTTATGTCTTGCCACCAGGGAAGCAGGGCGGCTTTGGCAGACG
>JBAXNJ010000218.1:0-3626 GCA_037133815.1 Betaproteobacteria bacterium | reverse complement strand
ACGAGCAAGACACACCAGCGTTGACTCAACCGTTGATGTACAAAAAAATTGCGGCACATCCTGGCACCCGCAAATTATTTGCGGACAAATTAACGGCACAAGGTTTGGGCGACACCTTGGGCGACGACATGGTCAAAGCCTATCGTGCAGCATTGGACGCAGGTAAACATACAGACGATCCTGTGTTGACCAACTTCAAAACCAAGTACACCGTCGACTGGGCGCCTTTCTTAGGCAAGAAGTGGACAGACGCAGGCGATACATCGATCCCGATGTCAGAGTGGAAACGCTTGGCTGAAAAAATCACAACAATTCCATCAACGATCGCACCTCACCAGTTGGTGAAAAAAGTCTATGACGATCGCGCTGCTATGGGCCGTGGCGATACCCCCGTCGATTGGGGCATGGGCGAGCACATGGCCTTTGCTTCTTTGGTGGCAAGTGGCTACCCAGTGCGTTTGTCAGGCGAAGACTGCGGACGCGGTACTTTCACGCACCGTCACGCTGTTATCCATGACCAAAACCGTGAAAAGTGGGACACAGGTAGTTATGTTGCTTTGCAAAACGTGGCTGATAACCAGGCACCATTTAGCGTCATTGATTCCATCTTGTCCGAAGAGGCTGTGCTTGGCTTTGAATATGGTTATGCCTCCGCTGACCCAAATACTCTAGTTGTGTGGGAAGCGCAGTTCGGCGACTTTGCCAATGGCGCGCAAGTGGTAATCGACCAATTCATTGCCTCTGGGGAAGTCAAGTGGGGTCGTGTTAATGGCTTAACCCTGATGTTGCCCCATGGCTACGAGGGTCAAGGCCCTGAACATAGTTCTGCACGTTTAGAGCGCTTTATGCAATTGGCCGCTGATACCAATATGCAAATTGTCCAGCCCACAACAGCAAGCCAAATCTTCCACGTCTTGCGTCGCCAAATGGTACGTGATTTACGCAAGCCGCTCATCATCTTCACACCTAAGTCGTTGTTGCGTAATAAAGATGCAACCTCGCCGGTTTCAGAGTTTGTCAAGGGCAGTTTCCAAACCATCATTCCTGAGAATAAAGCGATCAAGGCTGACAAGGTCAAACGTATCTTGGTGTGTTCTGGCAAGGTCTATTACGACCTGGTCAAGAAACGCGAAGAATTGGGGTCTGATGACGTCGCTATTTTGCGCGCCGAGCAGTTGTACCCCTTCCCACACAAAGCATTCGCAACGGAATTGAAAAAATATCCAAACGCTACGGATTTGGTCTGGACGCAAGACGAACCCCAAAACCAAGGTGCTTGGTTCTTTGTGCAGCACTACATCCACGAGAACATGAGTGCGGGCCAGCGTCTCGGTTACTCAGGTCGTGCAGCGTCTGCATCGCCTGCTGTGGGTTACTCACACCTGCACCAAGAACAGCAAAAAGCTTTGGTCGATGGCGCGTTCGCCAAGATCAAGGGCTTTGTGCTCAGCAAATAAATATATTTAGAAATATTACGAAAGATTTGTATGGCCATCGTTGAAGTGAAAGTCCCTCAGTTATCTGAGTCAGTGGCTGAAGCCACCATGTTGCAATGGAAAAAGAAAGTGGGTGATTCTGTCGCTGCTGATGAAATTCTGATTGAAATCGAAACTGACAAAGTGGTGCTAGAAGTGCCTGCACCTTCAGCTGGTGTTTTGTCTGAAATTTTGGTTGCCGATGGTGGAACAGTGATTGCTGAGCAATTGATCGCACGTATTGATACGGATGGCAAAGTTGCCGCAACTGCGACAGCAGCCGCTACTGCCAAGACTGCAACACCTGCTGCTATTACAGCGGCGCAAGCAAGTGCACCGGTGCACTTGCTTGCGCCGCTGTAATAGCAGCAGGTGTTGCAGTCTTGGCAGTAGCGGCTGCTGTCGCAGTTGCGGCAACTTTGCCATCCGTATCAATACGTGCGATCAATTGCTCAGCAATCACTGTTCCACCATCGGCAACCAAAATTTCAGACAAAACACCAGCTGAAGGTGCAGGCACTTCTAGCACCACTTTGTCAGTTTCGATTTCAATCAGAATTTCATCAGCAGCGACAGAATCACCCACTTTCTTTTTCCATTGCAACATGGTGGCTTCAGCCACTGACTCAGATAACTGAGGGACTTTCACTTCAACGATGGCCATACAAATCTTTCGTAATATTTCTAAATATATTTATTTGCTGAGCACAAAGCCCTTGATCTTGGCGAACGCGCCATCGACCAAAGCTTTTTGCTGTTCTTGGTGCAGGTGTGAGTAACCCACAGCAGGCGATGCAGACGCTGCACGACCTGAGTAACCGAGACGCTGGCCCGCACTCATGTTCTCGTGGATGTAGTGCTGCACAAAGAACCAAGCACCTTGGTTTTGGGGTTCGTCTTGCGTCCAGACCAAATCCGTAGCGTTTGGATATTTTTTCAATTCCGTTGCGAATGCTTTGTGTGGGAAGGGGTACAACTGCTCGGCGCGCAAAATAGCGACGTCATCAGACCCCAATTCTTCGCGTTTCTTGACCAGGTCGTAATAGACCTTGCCAGAACACACCAAGATACGTTTGACCTTGTCAGCCTTGATCGCTTTATTCTCAGGAATGATGGTTTGGAAACTGCCCTTGACAAACTCTGAAACCGGCGAGGTTGCATCTTTATTACGCAACAACGACTTAGGTGTGAAGATGATGAGCGGCTTGCGTAAATCACGTACCATTTGGCGACGCAAGACGTGGAAGATTTGGCTTGCTGTTGTGGGCTGGACAATTTGCATATTGGTATCAGCGGCCAATTGCATAAAGCGCTCTAAACGTGCAGAACTATGTTCAGGGCCTTGACCCTCGTAGCCATGGGGCAACATCAGGGTTAAGCCATTAACACGACCCCACTTGACTTCCCCAGAGGCAATGAATTGGTCGATTACCACTTGCGCGCCATTGGCAAAGTCGCCGAACTGCGCTTCCCACACAACTAGAGTATTTGGGTCAGCGGAGGCATAACCATATTCAAAGCCAAGCACAGCCTCTTCGGACAAGATGGAATCAATGACGCTAAATGGTGCCTGGTTATCAGCCACGTTTTGCAAAGCAACATAACTACCTGTGTCCCACTTTTCACGGTTTTGGTCATGGATAACAGCGTGACGGTGCGTGAAAGTACCGCGTCCGCAGTCTTCGCCTGACAAACGCACTGGGTAGCCACTTGCCACCAAAGAAGCAAAGGCCATGTGCTCGCCCATGCCCCAATCGACGGGGGTATCGCCACGGCCCATAGCAGCGCGATCGTCATAGACTTTTTTCACCAACTGGTGAGGTGCGATCGTTGATGGAATTGTTGTGATTTTTTCAGCCAAGCGTTTCCACTCTGACATCGGGATCGATGTATCGCCTGCGTCTGTCCACTTCTTGCCTAAGAAAGGCGCCCAGTCGACGGTGTACTTGGTTTTGAAGTTGGTCAACACAGGATCGTCTGTATGTTTACCTGCGTCCAATGCTGCACGATAGGCTTTGACCATGTCGTCGCCCAAGGTGTCGCCCAAACCTTGTGCCGTTAATTTGTCCGCAAATAATTTGCGGGTGCCAGGATGTGCCGCAATTTTTTTGTACATCAACGGTTGAGTCAACGCTGGTGTGTCTTGCTCGT
>JBAXNJ010000217.1:0-3626 GCA_037133815.1 Betaproteobacteria bacterium | reverse complement strand
GGTTGTTTGACGTAATTGCCGCCCATCCATTCTGGATCGTTTCGAATGGAATCAATGATGAGGCGACGCATCATCCAATTGCGGCCTGACATCTCACTAGGCATAGATGCCATAGGAACCAAGATGTCCATGAATGTTGGGTGCTTGATTCCCCACAACCATGTTTGCATGCCACCCATAGAGTTTCCCAACACCATACGAACGTGTTTTAAATTGAGTTTTTCAGTGAGCAACCGGTATTGGGCGGCGACCATATCGTCGTAGTTGTATTTAGGGAATTGGGCTTTCAACCCGTCAGAGGGTTTGCTTGATTTGCCTGTGCCAATAGAGTCGGGTAGAACAATAAAGTATTTCGCAGCATCTAAGGGTTGACCAGGGCCAAATAATTCGCCACCAAATGCACTACTGAGCATGCCGGCGCCTGTCCCAGTTGTGCCATGCAGAATAACGATGACCTCACCTGCGGGGTTACCGATGGTGGTGTAACCAATATTCAATGTTGGCGCTACCTCACCTGTGTGGAATCGAAAATCTTTAGCTGCCCACACCTCATATTTTTGATTAGGAAAGTTTTGTGCAAAAGCACCAAACGGAAAAACAGACATAAGAATTACTAGGAATAAATTTAAAAAACCGCGCATACCAGAGCCCCTTAATTGTCAAAGATTAATTTAAATTGACAGTAATGGTGACTCGCATTAATCAAAAACTAAAGGGGGCGTACCCTTAAAGGTGCTAGCACCGGCAAGGAAGGGTTTTTACTAGTTTCTTGAGGAATCCTCTATTGCGCAGCAATAGCAAATTAGTTAAGTTCTTTCTGTTAACCATTTAATGCACAGGAGACACACATCATGCGGATTCAAAAAAAATACCTTTTCACCCTAGTTGCTAGCGCTTGTCTTGGAGTTGCATTTGCGCAACCCCTGCCTAAAGCAAGTCCTGAGTCAGTAGGAATGTCAAGCGAGCGCTTAGAAAAAATAACGGCAACTTTCAAGCAAGAAATCGCTGATAAAAAACTGCCTGGTGCTGTGGTGATGGTGGCTAGAAAAGGCAAGTTGGTTTATGCCCAGAATTTTGGAGGACTCAACAACGCTGCTGGTGCCCCCATGCAGACAGACTCTATCTTTCGCTTGTATTCAATGACCAAGCCTTTGGTTTCTACTGCCTTAATGATGTTGGTAGAGGACGGAAAAGTTCAACTCACAGATCCCGTGAGTAAATTTTTACCTTCTTTCAAAAGCCCAATGGTGAGTACACCAACATTTGATCCCGTATTCAATGGCGTCACTTTCAAATTGCTGCCTGCAAACCGTGAACCCACTATTCAAGATCTACTGCGCCATACCTCTGGCATTGCATACGGAGAGTTGACCAAAAACACTTTGGTGCGAGATGCTTACATCAAAGCAGGTGTATTTAAGCCTGACTTGGACTATGACGCACGTGAACTCAAAGGCTCTGATATGGCGGATGGCATAGGAAAAGCGCCACTGGCGCAACAACCTGGCACTGCTTGGGAGTACAGCCTGTCTGTTGACGTGCAGGGGCGCGTTGTAGAGGCAGTTTCTGGCCAACGATTAAACGACTTTATGGCGCAAAGGATTTTTAAGCCTTTGAAAATGGCTGACACTGGCTTTCATGTTCCGTCAGAAAAGAGTGCCCGACTTGCAGAGCCATTTCCCAAAGATCCAGCAACTGGAGCGGCAAACAAATTATTGGATGTCAGCAAAGTCCCTGGAAATGATTCAGGTGGTGCAGGTGCTGTTGGTACCGCGGGAGATTACTTGCGCTATTGCCAAGCTATGCTCAACGGTGGCCAATTAGAAGGAGCACGGATTCTTTCTAGAACCACGGTCAATCTAATGACATCTGATCACCTTGGTAGCGCAATTAGTAGGACAGTGAATCCTGGTAACTTGTTGCTGGGTTCAGCCGGTTATACGTTTGGTCTTGGGTTCTTGGTGCGCGAAGGTGATGGAATTGCTGGCACCCACGGAACTGCTGGTGAATTTACTTGGGCTGGATATGCCGGAACTTACTTCTGGGCAGAGCCAAAAGAGCAAGTTTGCGCTGTCTATATGACACAAGCACCAAGTCCAATGCGCGCTTATTACAGAAAGTTGATGAAGAGTCTTGTTGCGCAGGCCATTGTTGATTAATTAATTTAGCTAAACATTTTTTAGCCAAGGAGACTTTCATGAAACAAGAAATATTTTCTAGTAATCAATTTTCTAGACGCGATAGCCTCAAACGCATATCTGCAGGAATGATTGGGCTTAGCACTTTAGCGGGTACTGGGTCCATACACGCCTCTTCAGGGTTCTCACCTCAGGGTCTTAAAAGAATTGCACCCTCAATGAAGTTTCAAATTGAGCAAGGCATATTTCCCGGTGCGGTCAGCTTAATCGCACACAAGGGAAAAACTGTGCACTTTGAAGCGCATGGCTTTCAAGATGCGGCCAAAACCCGCCCGATGTCTAAACAAAGCATCTTTCGTCTTGCCTCTATGACTAAGCCAATAGTCACTACAGCTGCCATGATGTTGGTAGAGCAGGGTAAGTTGAGACTCAATGATCAAGTTGTAAAGTGGTTACCTGAGCTAAAGAACTTAAAGGTGGAAACTGCTCAAGGCGATGTAGATCTGGCGCGGCCCTTGTTGGTTCATGACGTCATGCGACATACCGCCGGATTTGTATATGGCGGTAGCACCAAGTCCGAACGTATTCGTAAGTTATACAACGATCTAAATATTGAGGCGCGTGAGGTAGACATCACGGCTTCTGAAATGTTGAAGAACCTGGGCCAGATTCCGTTAGCCCACCAACCAGGTACTTTCTGGGAATATTCGATTGCAGTAGATGTGCTGGGACTATTGATTGAGCGTGTTGAAAATAAGCCACTAGATGAAATTGTGCAAACCCTATTGCTGGGCCCTTTAAATATGAAAGACACAACCTGGTGGGTGCCTCCTGAAAAGATGAGTCGTCTTGCCGAGTGTCTTGACAGCGACCCTCTCAAAGCTGAAATGTTGCCGTCATATAGGCAGACATACAACCCGCGTGGGAAATGTTATTTCAAAGGTGGCGCAGGCCTAGTAGGTACTGCGCAAGATTATTTGCAATATGCGCAAATGATGGTTAACGGAGGTCAACTAAACGGTCGACGCTACCTCTCATCTAAAACTGTTGAATTCATGCTGTCTCAGCACACGGTAGGTATGGGTGGCACCACCATTGGAACAACCGGTCCGGGATATGGATTTGGTATTGGTTTTGGTGTGCGGTTAGATGAAGGAATGGGTTGGACTGCTGGCTCAAAAGGAGATGCTATGTGGGCTGGAGCATGGGGAACAAGTTTTTGGATTGATCCAAAGTTGCAGCTTGTAGGCGTCTTGATGGCACAAGCGCCGTCATATAGGGTTCCTAACCGGATGCTTTATAAAAACTTAGTGTATGGGGCTATGTAGACCTTTAAACCATGGCGCAAAGTAGCAACTATGAAGGTTCGTTATTCAACTAATGAATACTTATCTTCACCGTATAAAAAAATCTCATAGTAAAGGCAACCACTTGATGACACAACGCCGACATTTCCTAGGTTCAGCAGCGGCACTAGCTGCCTCTGCT
>JBAXNJ010000216.1:0-3627 GCA_037133815.1 Betaproteobacteria bacterium | reverse complement strand
CCTGCTTACCCGCTTTCTCCATTTGGAACTGTTGCTCATCTAGGGCCACACACCATGAGCGTTGAAGATGCTGCAACCACCATGAACATCATAAAAAAACCAGATGCTCGAGATTGGGCATCACTTCCCTATGATGATAAAAACTACTTGAGAACTTTAAAAGAAGGTGTGAATGGACTCAAGATAGCTTTCTCACCGAATCTTGGGTATGTGAAAAATGTGGACCCTGAAGTGGCACATAAAGTTGCACAAGCTGCAAAAATATTTGAATCTCTAGGTGCTCATGTAGAGCTTGTAGATCCTGGATTTGAAGACCCTTTAGATATATCTACTGGCCTGTGGTTTTTGGGTTCTTTTTCTATTTGGAGCGGACTTACAAAAGACCAACAATCCAAGTGCGACCAGGACTTTGTCGCTCAGGCTGAGTTAGGTAAATATCTTTCAGCTTTAGATATCCAAAAAATTAATCTCCGCCGAGGTGTGCTGGGTTCTCATATGCGGCAATTCATGAGTCGTTATGACTTATTGCTTACCCCCGCCGTCTCGATACCTGCATTCGATGCTTTGCCAGCAGGACATCAAAAAATGGATGCAAATGCTATGTTAGGTTGGACTCCATTTAGTTATCCATTTAATTTGACACAACAACCTGCTTGCAGCATGCCGTGTGGCAACACTAACTCGGGATTACCTATTGCATTCCAATTAGTTGGCCCTATGTTTGCTGATGACTTAGTTTTGCAAGCGGCATATGCTTTTCAAGAAGCGATGCCTATATTAAGGCCTCCTAAACTAATTATTTGATGCATCTAAATCGTAAGCTTGATTTTCATATAGAGTGGTTGCATTAACTCTTATCCGACGCCAGCGTGTGTGACACAAATAGAGATCTGGGCGTTCGAGTTACTTTAGAAAGGTCGGGGCGTCAAGAACCTGGACGATCTATATTTTGAATGTTGTGGATTGTTGATTGACTAAGTAAAAACGTTGGATCTTACGTTTGCATACCCCATCGCACAATAGTTTTGCGCTCTAAGGTTTTAAAGATCAAATTCTCAACTAAAAGGCCAAACACAATCACTGTCAATAGACCTGCAAATACGTTGGGAATGTCCAGCATATTTTTATGTTGAAAGATAAACCATCCCAAACCACCTTGACCAGAACTGGCACCAAACACCAACTCGGCTGCAATCAAGGTCCGCCATGCAAAAGCCCAACCGATTTTCATGCCAGTCAATATGCTTGGCAAAGCGCCGGGAATCAAAATCAAAAGAACATACTTTAAGGAAGACAAACCGTAGTTGTGGCCCACCATGCGCCAAGTTGGACTGACTGAGCGAAATCCTGCATGGGTGTTGAGTGCCACCGCCCAGAGTACAGCATGGACCAGCACAAAAATAATGCTACCTTCACCCAATCCAAACCAGATCATGGCTAAAGGGAGCAAGGCGATCGAGGGCAGTGGGTTGAACATGGCCGTCAGGGTTTCCAAAAAGTCAGACCCCAAACGGGTTCCACTAGCAAATGCTGTAAAAATCGCAGCACACAACATCCCCGCAAAATAGCCTTGCAGTAATACCTTGATAGAGGACCACGTGGCCATGATGATCTTGCCGTTGAGTAAGCCAGCGCAAAGAGCCACCAAGGTTTCAGTCAGCGTTGGGAAAAGCAGTGGGTTGTCTTGCCACTGCGCATAGCCTTCCCACAGCAATGCCAGAAATACAAGCACAACGGTTTTGCGCAGTGTGCTGTTATTCCATAAAAGTACCCCGTGGCTAAGCCGTCGTTGCACCAAAATTTCTTGGGGAGGGTGCACGGTATGAATCACATCTTTGCGCTTAAGGGGAGACATTTCAGGCATGGGCAATCCTTGCGCTGTTTTCAAACAAAAGTGCTTCAATCTCTTGTACCAAAGGTTGACCGTTTGGCCCCAAGCTGTCTAGTCCAGCGCAATGGAGTTCGGCACGAACTTGCCCAGGATGGGGGCTCAAAAGCAAGATACGGTTACCAATGCGAACCGCCTCGGGGATGGAGTGGGTGACAAACAAAACGGTGAAACGAGTGTCCTCCCATAACTGAAGGAGTTCTTCTTGCATTTTGCCGCGAGTGAGTGCATCGAGCGCGGCAAAGGGCTCATCCATTAACAAGATGTCAGGCTCCATCGCCATGCCACGCGCAATAGCGGCGCGTTGTTTCATACCACCTGACAACGTATGGGGCAAACTGTGTGCGAATTCCGAAAGATTAACTTTGTTGATGTAATGTTGGGCGCGTTCGATCGCTTCCTTGCGCTGTAATTTGCCGCTAGCTGTGAGGGCAAAGACTACGTTTTCTTGCACGGTCTTCCATGGCAATAACTGATCGAATTCTTGGAATACCATCACCCGGTCGGGGCCTGGGCGATGAATAGGGTTGCCATTTAGATAGATAGACCCCTGCACCGGATTGAGAAAACCACCTACGGCTTTGAGCAGAGAAGATTTACCGCAGCCGGATGCACCAAGAATCACATAGCGATCTGATTTCAAGATGTCAAAGCTCACTTGGTAGGTGGCCGTGATGAGGTAGTCGTCGGTTTTGTATTGGAGCGTGACGCCTTGAACCGACAACAATGGAGG
Source organism: Betaproteobacteria bacterium (assembly GCA_037133815.1). Taxonomy (GTDB): domain Bacteria; phylum Pseudomonadota; class Gammaproteobacteria; order Burkholderiales; family Burkholderiaceae_C; genus Limnohabitans. Next base: position 1,006 of record JBAXNJ010000216.1, on the reverse strand, counting down.
AGGCGATATTTGCTGCATGCAGTCTTTAGTTGCCAGTGCCGATCTCTACACCTGGAAAAAACAGTTCACGGATGGAAGCAGGGCGATTTTTCATGGATCCAATGTCGTGCATGAAGTAGGCATACTTCATCACGTTCTCTGGTGTTGTGGTGTATTTAATGGAAGGGTCATTGAGCATCACGACCATCTCGTTGAGAGACCACTTGCCGCTTCCTCCCATCGACTCAATCAAAATTTGCGCGGAGCCCGCTTTGTCATTTTTGATCATGTCTTGAGCCTCTTTCAATGCACTCAAAAATGCACCATAGACCTTAGGGTTGCGTTCTTGAAAGCGTTTGGTCGTTGAGATCATGGTGAAGGTAGTGGACCCTCCCATGACGTCGTCGGTATTCATGATGGAGCGAACACCTGGTGTCTTGCGTTCTGCTTGGTCAAGCGGTGCTGATGCAAAGTGACCTGTGACACCCGCACTGGTGGAGAGCAATGCTGCAGCGGCATCGCCGTGGTTCATACTGATGGTGAAGGGGTCAAAACGAAAAGCTTGGTCTTTGCCATACTTTTTAACGGCGTACATCTGCATCACGATGGAAGGAATCGATGACTTGACGGATGTGACAGCGACCTTGTCATTGCCTTTGAGATCATCCACCGTCTTGAGGTGTTCTGCGCGCGTGTTGAGGTTCATGGGCATTGAACTCATCGCAGCAACGCCCTTGACGTCTATGTTGCCCTTGGTTTTATCCCATAGGATTAAAAAGGAAGGCGGGCCCGCTGAGATGAAGTCGGCAGATCCAGAGACTAAGGCATCCATCATGGCGGACGGACCTCCGATGTTGGACCAATTAACCTTGACTTTGACACCTTGCATATCGGCGTGCTTTTCCACGAGGTTGTTGGTCTTCATGATGTGCAAAGGTAAAAAACCGAAACCTCCAGCACCCATAGGTACGCGAATTTCAGAAACCTCAGCATGCGCAATGCAAGCAAATGCGAACCAAGCTGACAG
>JBAXNJ010000215.1:0-3637 GCA_037133815.1 Betaproteobacteria bacterium | reverse complement strand
CCCAATCTAAAAAATACGCATCCATATTCGCTTTTACGCCTTTACATTGTGTTCAATTATTTTCAATCTAGTTGCAAGAGTTGCGCTGCAACAGCAATCGCAATGACTTCGGGCTCTTTGCCGCTGATGCCATCTACGCCAATAGGGCAAGTAATAAACGCCAACTCTTGGGCACTAAATCCTTTGGCCTCTAAGCGGTGTTGAAAAGTCGCCCATTTGGTTTTACTACCGATCAGTCCTACAAATTTCAAATCACCATGCAAGCGTTGCCGCTTGAGACAAGCCGCCACTACATCTAGATCTTCTGCATGGCTAAAACTCATGATCAACACACACGCGTCGCTTGGCAAAGCTTCTACAGCAGCATGCACCGGCTCTGAGTGGTCGCTCACCACATTGGAAGGTAATTCAGCAGGAAAGATTTCATCTCTACTGTCAATCCATTGCACCTGAAAAGGAAGCGTGCTCAACACATTCACCAAAGCATTGCCAACATGACCGCCCCCAAATAAGGCTAGCGGCTTGGCTTGGCTTGGCAATCGCTGCTTCAATTTAGGCACATCCGAAAGCGCGATGTGCTCAAACTTCAAATGCACCACGCCACCACAGCATTGCCCCAAGGCTGGGCCTAATGCGTATCTGTTTACAAGCGCGCCGTCTTGTCGGCTAGACCCAATCAAGCTCCTAGCTTCTGCAATGGCTTGGAATTCCAAATGTCCGCCACCAATGGTGTTGACCAAGTTATGCGGAAACACCGCCATCCATGCGCCTACTTCCCGGGGACCAGAGCCTTGCACACTTTCGACCGAAACCAACACGCCAGAGGCATGCTGGAGTTGGTTCCATAACTCGGCGGTGTGACGCGGCACGCGAATGTAGGGCGAAGCGAAAGAGACTGGACAAGCAAAGCGCTAACGCGCTTAAGCTTGTGCGACTTCCGCTTTCACCTTCTCACAAGCCATCAAGATGCGCTCAGGTGTAGCAGGCGCATCTAGATGCACCACAGCTTTATGCTCAGCGCTTGCGGCAACGGCATCGCGCAAAGCAAAAAAAGTAGATAAGCCCAGCATCAGAGGTGGCTCACCCGTCGCTTTGCTGTTGAAAGGTGTGGGCTTCAAGTTATAGCCGTCAAATAGTGTCACTTTAAAGTGCTCTGGAATATCGCCAGCCACAGGGATTTTGTAGGTGCTCGGGCCATGCGTGAGCAACTTACCCTTCTTGTCCCAAATACATTCCTCCATGGTCAGCCACCCCATACCTTGAACAAATGCGCCTTCGATTTGGCCTTTGTCAATGGCGGGGTTGATGCTCTTACCCACGTCGTGCACGATATCGACGGCCTTGAGCCACCATTCACCAGTGCGTGTGTTGATTTCCACTTCACTGACCGCAGCGCCGTAGCAGTAGTAATAGAAAGCACGTCCATTCAGTTTGGCGAAGTCATACTTGATTTCAGGCGTCATGTAAAAACCAGTGACGCTCAAACCCACGCGGTCTAACCACGCTTGCTTGGTGACCTCTTCCCATTTCACCGACTTACCACCGCCATGCGCTTCGCTGTTGGCAAACGTAATGTCGGCTTCTGAGCACCCGAGCATACGAGCAGCTACAGGTTTTAAGCGCTCACGCATTTGTGCCGTGGCATTCATGATGGCTGCGCCGTTGATGTCTGCGCCGCTTGAGGCAGAGGTGGCAGAAGCATTAGGCACTTTTTGCGAATCGGTCGCAGTGATGCGCACTTTGTCTACGCCAATGCCCAATCCATCGGCACAGACTTGCGCCATCTTGGTGTTGAGACCTTGACCCATCTCGGTTCCGCCATGGTTGCAACTGACAGAGCCATCCATGTAAATCACCAACAAAGCGCCGCCTTGGTTCAAATGGGTGGCGGTAAAGCTAATGCCAAACTTCAAAGGCACCAAAGCCAAACCGCGTTTACGAGTTTTGCTATTGGCGTTAAAGGCTTGCACAGCTTTGCGACGCTCAGCGTAGTTAGATTCTTTTTCGACTTGATCAATCACCTTGTCACCCACCCAGTCCTCGATCAACTGGTTGTATTGGGTGGTCATGGTGTCCGGCGTTCCGCTAATTGCGGGGTCTTGGTAGAGGTTGATCTTGCGCACATCCAAGGTGTCTTTGCCCAAAGTGGCAGCAATTTCGTCCATCACGGTTTCGATACCAAACATGCCTTGCGGTCCACCAAAACCACGGAATGCGGTAGCGCTTTGGGTATTGGTTTTGCAGCGGTGGCTGATCAACTTCAAAGCGGGGATGTGGTAGACGTTATCAATGTGCAAACAGGCGCGGTCATTGACTGGGCCGGAATAATCGGTGCTGTACCCACAACGCGACATAAGGGTGATGTCTGCACCCAAGATACGGCCGTTATCGTCAAAGCCCACTTGGTAGTCAATTCGAAAATCGTGGCGCTTACCGGTGATGGTCATGTCGTCGTCGCGGTTGACACGCAACTTCACCGGCTTTTGCAACTTGAAAGCCGCCAAGGCCGCGCTTTGGCTGAAGATGCTGGCATTGCCCTCTTTGCCGCCAAAACCACCGCCCATACGTCGGCAGATGACTTCCACGTCGTTGGTATGCAAATTCAGCGCATGGGCTGCTTCGCGTTGGTTACCGTCAGGGTGTTGCGTCGACACATACAAAGTTAGTTGTCCGTCTTCTTTGGGCACCGCATACGTGATCTGCCCCTCTAAATAGAACTGCTCTTGCTGGCCTGTTCGTGTGGAACCTTTGATAGCGTGCGGTGCTTTGGCAATGGCTCCAGCAGCATCACCGCGGGTAATGCCTTTGGGCGGCATGATGAAGCTACTAGCTGCCATCGCTTCTTCAATGGTCAGAACAGGCGTGAGTTCTTTGACCAACACCTTAGCTTTGTGGGCTACTTCGCGCGCGTAGAGCATGTCGCGCGCAACGACCACCGCCACAGCTTGGCCGATAAATTCCACTTTGCCATCTGCTAAGAATGGGTCGTCATGGATGATCGGGCCGCAGTTGTTTTCGCCTGGAATATCTTTGGCGGTGTAGACCGCCACCACGCCGTGTTCTTTCAGAATGGCGTCGCGGTCAATGCCGTCACCAATCAACTCGCCATGCGCCACAGGCGACAAAATCAACGCAGCATAAAGAGTGCCGGCTAATTCAGGAATGTCATCGATATAAGTTGCCGTACCCGTCACATGCAAGTGTGCAGATTCGTGGACTAGCTCTTTACCCTGTTGCACGTTAGTGGCGGGCAAAAGATTTTTCAGGTTGGTAGGAGCGTTCATTTATGCCACCTCCGAAGTGTGTTCTTCAATAAATTCAAGTACCAAATTTCTGGCCACTAAAGCGCGGTAGGCCCAAGTAGCGCGCAATCCGTCACGTGCAGTAAAACTCGCAGTAATTGCCGCATCAAGATCTGCCGCTTTCACGTCGCTAGGCGCTTGACCTTCTAACACTGCCTCTAACTTAGGCGCTCTGCAAGGAGAAGGTGCCAAGCCGTTGTAGGCCAATTTCACGCTGCTTAACTTGCCCGCTTTGAGCGAGTAAGTGATCGCAGCACACGTGGCTGAAATATCTTGCTCGAACCGCTTGCTGATTTTGTGAGCGCGGAACACCTGTCCAGAAACGGGCTTGGGCA
>JBAXNJ010000214.1:0-3646 GCA_037133815.1 Betaproteobacteria bacterium | reverse complement strand
GCGTTAAAGGCGCCAGCGGTCAATACATCGAGGGCGGCGAGGTCTGGGGTTTTATTTTCTGGGTGGGTCACTGTGACGGCTCAATATTTAAATATCCCTACATTGTCGCTGAGGCTTTAAAATTTTCCCTTTACCGCTTTTTGAACATTTCCCTTTGAAACAGTTTCTTGCCCGTTTAAACCTCGGGCTACGAATGTTTGCGACAGACGTAGTCCAAGGATTTTTCGCCATCACCCATAACGGTCTGGCGGTTTTGGGGCTGTCTATTTTCTTTTTCATCGTGGCTTTGGCGGTACGACCAGATCTTCGCTTGGTCACGGAAACCAAATTGATCAACTGGTTGCAAGAGAGGCAATATGACTCAACTGGCGTAGAGGCCGATGCCGATGCGGTAGACCGTGCAACTGCCATTGACCCGCGCGACTTACCTCGTCAACAAGCTAACTTAGCTTACTGGTTAAGCAAGAAATACCGCGTTGCCCCTGAGCCTTTGAGTGCATTGGTGAGTGAGGCTTACGACTTAGGCGCCAGGAATCAAATTGATCCGTCTCTCATACTGGCCGTCATGGCTGTGGAATCTGGCTTTAACCCCTTTGCGCAAAGCAATATGGGGGCCCAAGGTTTGATGCAAGTGATGACTAAGGTGCATGAAGAGAAATACGTAAGTTTTGGCGGCTCTTTGGCAGCTTTTGACCCGATTGCTAATCTACGCGTCGGTGTGAGTGTTCTCAGAGACTGCATTAACCGCGCTGGTTCTGCAGAGGCCGGTCTCAAACTCTATGTTGGTGCTGGCAATTTGAAAGACGACAGCGGTTATGGCGCCAAGGTGATGAATGAATACGCGCGCTTACAACTTGTGGCCAAAGGGGTGAAAGTATCTACCTCCGCCTCGCCGACAACTGCCGCCGAAGCAGCGTCTGCTCGTCTTGAAAGCCTGTGGGAAAAAGCCCAGCGCTTGACGCCATTTGGCAAAGACAAAGACGACGAAGACCCCAAATAACTCTTTTTAATTTTTGATTATTTTTCCTAAGGACACCTTTTCATGTACCAACGCAATGTCTTGATCGAGCATACCGACCCAGAAATTTGGGCTGCTATTCAGGCTGAAAACACCCGTCAAGAGCACCACATCGAACTCATCGCCAGCGAAAACTACGCCTCCCCCGCTGTTTTGCAAGCCCAAGGTTCCCAACTCACTAATAAATATGCCGAGGGCTACCCCGGCAAGCGCTACTACGGTGGTTGCGAAAACGTCGATGTGGCAGAGCAACTTGCGATTGACCGCATCAAACAAATCTATGGCGCAGATGCCGCCAACGTGCAGCCGCACTGCGGCGCTTCAGCCAACGAAGCAGTTTTCTTGGCGTTCTTGAAGCCTGGCGACACCATCCTGGGCATGAGCTTGGCCGAAGGCGGTCACCTGACCCACGGTATGGCGCTAAATATGAGTGGCAAATGGTTCAACGCGGTGTCCTATGGTTTGAATGCCAAGGAAGAGATCGATTACGACGCGATGGAAAAAAAGGCGCATGAGAGTAAGCCTAAGCTGATCATTGCCGGGGCTTCTGCTTACAGTTTGCATATCGACTTCGCGCGTTTTGCCAAAGTCGCCAAAGATGTGGGGGCGATTTTCTTAGTAGATATGGCGCACTATTCAGGTCTGATTGCCGCCGGTGTCTACCCCAATCCTGTACCTCACGCCGATGTGGTGACCTCGACCACACACAAGAGTTTGCGCGGCCCGCGCGGCGGCATTATTTTGATGAAGGCTGAGCACGAGAAAGCCATCAACAGCGCCATCTTCCCTGGTTTGCAAGGCGGTCCGTTGATGCATGTGATTGCGGCTAAAGCAGTCGCCTTCAAGGAAGCGATGGCGCCGGAGTTCAAAGCCTACCAACAGCAAGTGCTCAAGAATGCCCAAATCATTGCTGAGGCCCTGACCCAACGCGGTTTGCGCATTGTCAGCGGTCGCACCCAAAGCCATCTGATGTTGGTCGATTTGCGCTCTAAGAAGATCACCGGCAAAGAAGCAGAATCAGCGCTCGGTTCTGCGCACATGACGATCAACAAAAATGCCATACCGAACGATCCAGAAAAGCCTTTTGTTACCAGCGGTGTGCGTATCGGTACACCCGCTATGACGACCCGCGGTTTCAAGGATGAAGAGGCACGCTTAACCGCCAACTTGATTGCTGACGTCTTGGATAACCCCCATGACGAAGCCAACATTGCCGCCGTGCGTGCCAAGGTGCATACCTTGACAGCCAAGTTTCCTGTTTACAAGTAAACAATGAAGTGCCCTTTTTGCGGTCACCTCGAGACCCAAGTAGTCGAGACCCGCATGTCCGAAGACGGCGATTCGATTCGTCGCCGTCGCCAATGCGGCGCCTGCGAAAAGCGTTACACCACTTACGAGCGCCCTGATGTCAGCTACCCCAACGTAGTAAAAAAAGACGGTCGACGCACCGAGTTCCAACGCGGCAAATTACTGAGTTCAATGGCGCTGGCTTTACGCAAACGCCCCGTGAGCACCGAACAATTAGACAACGCCGTGGAACGGATTGAAGAAAAGTTGATGAGCCTGGGTGCGCGCGAGGTGCCATCGACCCGCTTGGGCGAGTTAGTCATGCGGGAATTGAAGAGACTAGACAAGGTGGCTTACATCCGATTTGCCAGCGTCTACCGCAGTTTTGAGGATATCGATGAGTTCAAGAGTTTGGTGGATGAGGTAAGCAAATAATTTGTAAGTGCTGCTTACACACTTCTAACGATGGCGACCTAGCATGTGTTTATGTACTTGCTAGGTTTTTTCTTTTTGGCTCGGTTCTCTTCTGATTTGCCTAAGTCCAATTTCCATGGTTTTACTTTGGTCGAACTCATGGTGTGCCTAAGTGTGTCCGCCATCTTGGTAGGTTTTGCCCTGCCCAGTGTCTGGCGTTGGCAAGAACGCGCGCGCATTGACAGCGTGCGCCAGCAACTCTTTAACGACTTGCAAATCTCAAGGGTGCGTGCCTTGCAATGGGGGCAGCGCTTGCAAATGAGCAGAGTTACGTCTTGCTCTAAGTCCAGCGTTAGTGCCAGCGCAACCGACTGGAGTTGCGGATGGCAAGTCAGCACGGTATTGGGCAACTCGGGAACCACCCAATTAATTAGCACCACGTCTTTAGATGCTTCGGTGCAAGTCAACTTCGCTAAAAGCACCGACTTTTTTATTTCTGCCCAAGGCGACTTAGGAACGATCGGTGACCGGTGGACGGTGCTTTCGCGCGCTGCCGGCGCGAACTTCGCCCGTTCTTTATGCATCAACAGTGCGGGGCGTATTCGTTGGGTCGAGGCAGCGACATGCAGTTAACCCTTCGCACACTTTCGCGGCAGTCCTGTGTTGGGTTGGCCATGCTCGAAGCCATTGCCGCTTTGCTGGTGCTCGCGGTCGGCGCGGTGGGCGTTTTATGGTGGCAACAACAAGCCACATTGCGACAACAGCAACAGATCTACCAATTCATTGCCATGGGTTTGGCTGACGACTTAGCCGAGCGCATGCGAATTAACGCTTCGCAAAGTGCGCTCTATGCTCTGGGATGGGGTGAGGCGCGCCAAACCTCACAAGACTGTTTTGCCTCCGCCTGCAGTTGGACGCAATTGGCGC
>JBAXNJ010000213.1:0-3653 GCA_037133815.1 Betaproteobacteria bacterium | reverse complement strand
CGCATTTACGAGTCACCCACTGACTTTGCAGAAGCGCAGTGGATGGTGGAAGAAATGAAACAACTCTTGCGCGAAGGCCAAAACGGTGACGGTACACAAGGTGTGGCGCATCGTCATGAAATTGCCGTGCTCTACCGCAGCAACGCACAAAGCCGGGTGATTGAAACAGCCTTGTTCAATGCGGCCATGCCTTACCGTGTGTATGGTGGCTTGCGATTCTTTGAGCGCGCTGAAATCAAACATGCTTTGGCTTACTTGCGTTTACTAGAAAACCCACGCGACGACACCAGTTTTATGCGCGTCGTCAACTTTCCGCCACGTGGTATTGGCGCGCGCAGCATTGAACAATTGCAAGATGCTGCCCGCGCCATGGGGTGCCCTTTGCACGATGCAGTCAGCACCTTGACGGGTAAAGCAGGCGTGAATATCACTGCATTTGTGGCCAAGATCGATGTGCTGCGTGAACAAACCCAAGGCCAAAATCTCAGGCAAATCATTGAACTCTTACTCGACCACTCTGGTTTGGTGGAGTATTACCAAAGCGAACGCGAAGGCGCAGACCGTATTGAAAACTTGACTGAGTTGGTCAATGCGGCGGAGAGCTTTGTCACCCAAGAAGGTTTTGGCCGAGAGGCTGTGGCAATGCCCGTCAATGGCGAAATGATCAACCCAGATACAGGTGAAACCTTGTCACCCTTGGCGGCATTCTTGACCCATGCAGCCCTTGAGTCAGGCGACAACCAAGCGCAAGCGGGGCAGGATGCTGTGCAGTTGATGACGGTGCATGCATCCAAAGGCCTAGAGTTTGATTGCGTGTTCATCACTGGCATGGAAGAGGGCTTGTTTCCACACGAAAACTCGATGAATGACTACGACGGATTGGAAGAAGAGCGACGTTTGATGTATGTGGCCATCACCAGAGCACGACGTAGGTTGTATTTAAGCCATTCGCAAACCCGCATGTTGCATGGTCAAACACGCTACAACATCAAAAGCCGATTTTTTGATGAACTGCCTGAGCATGCGCTCAAGTGGATCACGCCTGCCAGATCTGCTTTTGCGGATGCACATGCTTCGCCTCGTAATGCTTGGCAACAACCGGCTTGGTCGAATAACGATTGGCAAACCAAAGCCAGTGCGCCAACGCCTGTGGTGCAACGTGCGCCTGCCGCCACAGGGCCCAATGCTTGGGTACGTTCAGGCGTGCAGGTGTTTCACACTAAGTTTGGTGAAGGCACGGTGGTTGGCATGGAAGGTGTGGGAGATGACGCTAGAGCCCAAGTAAATTTCTCACGTCACGGTATGAAATGGTTGGCGTTGAGCGTAGCCAAACTAACCCAGGTTTGAGATAACTTTCAGTTAGCACTGCGGCTAAATGACCGCCGCATGCTGCCGGTTAGTTTAGGCATAAATAGTGTCGCTGGCAAAACAATCGCAGAAGCTGAAATAGACAGAGCAAAAAAACATGGCTGCTAGCATCAGCATAGCTGGCAAAAGTGTCATAGATGCCAACTCACCATCCCCCATCAAGCCTGATACCAAACTCAATATCAATGCTGTGGACATAAAAATCACTGTCCACATCAAGCCAAATACTAAAAACGCACGCCAGTTGCGCAAACACGCGACGGTACTGAAAAACAAGCTTTTGAGGGCTGGCACGCCATGCCAATGGACAAGCGCAGGCGCATGCCAAAACACCATAGACAGTGGCACATAAAGCAAAAGCGACAGCCACATGGCGTTTTGAAAATTCGGGTCCATGATGGTTTCTGCGTCTAGTTTGCCGCCTACCAGATACAACTTGGCGAAGCCTCCACCGTCCATCAAGGTTGAAATGCCCATGACAACTACAAAACCAAGGGCGTACAGCAGACCCAAGATCGCCATATCGCGCTTGCGTTCTTTGCTAGCGCGAAACGCAATGGCCAAGATAGTGGGCATGGGGAATTTGCCCAAGTCAACCTCACGGCTGGCGGCCATCAAACCTAAGGTGGCAGCTGGTAAAAGGGCGAGTGCAATAAAACTACCCACGATAGGCAGCAATGCAGACAGCGACATGATGGCCATGAAGAGGAAAAATAATCCGCTCATGGCGATCGGTTGCTTCCAAAATACCCGAATACCTTGGCGAACCCATTTAGATCCTGTGCGTGCGTTGACAACATTGAGTTTCATGTGGACAACCCAATCGGATGAGCCAATCTTTGACGCAACACACGTTCAAAATGTGTTGGGTCATGTGGCGTGAGCATGCTGGCTTCGCGCGGTAAATGAAAGTCCCACAAGCGCGATGTCCAAAAACGCAGTGCGCCGGCACGCAGCATAGGGTTGAGCAAATGACGCTCAGCAGCAATCAATGGCCTAACAACTTGGTAAGCGGCAAGCAATGCAGTAGTTTTCTCGGCATCCAAGCTGCCGGTGTCTAAGTCAATACACCAGTCGTTCAGGCAAATCGCCAAATCAAACAACCAGGTGTCAACGCCGGCAAAATAAAAATCAAAAAAGCCTGTAAGTTGCAGTGTGTCGCCAGTGCCCTCAAACATCACGTTGTCGCGAAACAAGTCTGCGTGCACAGGTCCGCATGGAAGCGCGGCGTAAGCAGAAGAGTTGGCAACATGATTTTGAAAAGCGAGTTCGTTTTGGATCAAACTGCTTTGCGAGGCGTTCAAAAATGGCAGCACCACAGGCACTGTTTCGTTCCACCAAGTCAATCCGCGTAAATTAGGTTGATGGCGGTTGTAATCTTTACCCGCCAAATGCATGCGCGCCAACGTATCACCCACTGCATGGCAATGCAGGGGTGTTGGAGCGAGTTCACTGCGTCCCATCAAACGGTTCACCACAGCAGCGGGTTTGCCTTCTACCGTCAACAAAATATCGCCATCTGAATTAGCCACAGGGTCTGGCACAGGAAAGCCATGGTGTGCCAAATGCTTCATCAAATGCAGATAAAACGGCAGTTGCTGGTGCGTAAGGCGTTCAAACAGCGTCAGAACATAGGCACCCACGCTGCTGGTTAAAAAATAATTGGTGTTTTCAATGCCACCTTGAATGCCTTGAAAATCGAGCAAATCACCCAGTTGCAATTGGGTGAGCAATTCTTGGGCTTTAGATGCAGAGACTTCGGTAAAAACGGCCATAGGGGTTGAAATAAACGTAACAGATGATTGTAGTTGGCACAGTTTCGTGCACGGCACAATGTGGGATATGACCGAAAAGAAAACCTTGTTATTGGTAGATGGATCTAGCTACCTCTACCGCGCATTCCATGCCATGCCCGATTTACGTGCAGTGCCAGGCGACCCAACCAGTGCAGCCACTGGTGCTATACGTGGCATGGTCAACATGATGCAAAGTTTGCGCAAAGAGGTGCCCGCCGATTACGCTGTGTGTGTGTTTGACGCCAAGGGCCCGACATTCCGTGACGATTTGTACCCGGCTTACAAAGCCAATCGCTCGCCCATGCCGGATGATTTGCGCACACAAATCGAACCTATCCACCAAGTGGTGCGGCTCATGGGGTGGCAAGTTTTAGATGTGCCTGGCGTTGAGGCCGACGACGTGATTGGCACCTTGTCTGTATTGGCATCCAAGCAAGGCATTGAGGTGATTGTTTCCAGCGGCGACAAAGATTTGAGCCAATTGGTCGA
>JBAXNJ010000212.1:0-3657 GCA_037133815.1 Betaproteobacteria bacterium | reverse complement strand
ACATTGCTATACCCAACGTACTTGCGTACCGCTTAAACGGCGCCTTGTTTTTTGCAGCAGTGGCACTGGTTGAAGACATTGAAGACAAGCTGCCTTCCAAGGCCGTAGTCTTAGACCTCTCTTCACTAATATATATAGACTCATCTGGCGCCGACGCACTGCAAGCATTGGCGCGCACCTGTGAGAAAAAGCAAGTGCGCCTGATTATGTGCACCGTTTCGCACCAACCCTTAGATATATTGAAACGCTGTGGCTTGCTAGCTGCGCCTAGCGTTGAGCTTGCCGCGGATTGGGCTGATGCCATGAAGAAACTAGAGAAATTGGAGTCAGGGAAATTGGGTTAATTGGGGTCAGAACCTAATTAATTAATTAGGTTCTGACCCCAATTAACCCAATCCCGCCTGCCCGCTAAAATCCGCGATTGCCTTCCAACTAGTGTCGCTATGTCCATATTCCAACGCCCCGCCTACAAGTCCGAAGTGACCCAATTCATTGAGCAGATGAAAAGTAGCAAGCCTGAGCTAGAAAAAACCCAACGCGATGGTCGTGCCTTGCTGTGGGACAAAGCCATCAACCGCGAAGTGGCGCAAGACATTGCATCAGGTAGCGTCGCGCAAAAGCCCTACGTTTACCAAACCAACGCTTAATTTCCGTGTCTGACTTGCAATCTGTCATGCCGGAGGTAATCGACAACGTGGCCGTGGCCAAGTTGTACGGCGAACCTTTGTTCGCGATGCCGCATGACTTGTATATCCCACCCGATGCGCTTGAGGTTTTTTTAGAAGCCTTCCAAGGCCCGTTGGATTTATTGCTCTATCTCATCCGTAAGCAAAACTTCAATATCTTGGACATCCCCATGGCGGCGCTGACCCGCCAGTACTTGAGTTATGTCGAAGAGATTCGCACACGTAACCTAGAGCTCGCAGCCGAATACCTGTTGATGGCTGCCATGCTGATTGAAATCAAGTCACGCATGTTGTTGCCACCTAAGAAAGTAGCAGAAGGCGAAGAGCCCGAAGACCCCCGTGCAGAGTTGGTGCGACGCTTACTCGAATACGAGCAAATGAAACTAGCAGCAGCCAAGCTCAACGAAATTCCACAATTTGGCCGCGACTTTCTCAAGGCGCAGATCTATATCGAGCAATCGCTTCAACAACGCTTTCCAGACGTGCATGTGCTCGACTTGAGCCAAGCGTGGGCCGATATATTGAAGCGCGCCAAATTGGTTCAGCACCACAGAATTTCTCGCGAAGAACTCTCTGTGCGCGAATACATGAGCCAAGTGCTCAAAAAATTGCAAGGCCAGCGCTTTGTCGAATTTGAAAAGCTGTTTGATCCCGCACATGGCTTGCCCGTGCTGGTTGTAACCTTCTTAGCCCTGCTTGAACTGGCCAAAGAATCTCTGGTGGACATTACCCAGGCTGAGGCCTATGCTCCGATCTATGTTCGTTTGGCTTACACACCTAACTAAATGTCTGCGACTACACACCAACGTCCTTCGATCACCCTTCCGCGTCTAGCCGAGATGCGCGCACGTGGTGAAAAAATCACCATGCTCACGGCTTACGACGCCACCTATGCTGCGGTGGCAGATGCCGCGGGAGTTGAATGCATATTGGTAGGCGATTCTTTGGGCATGGTTTGCCAAGGCCTCACCAGCACGGTGGGCGTCACGCTGGAATCCATGCGCTACCACGTGCAAAGCGTGGTTCGTGGTTTAGAGCGCGCCCAAGGCCGTGCTTGGGTGATTGGCGACTTGCCCTTTGGCTCTTACCAAGCCTCACGCGAAGAGGCGCTGCTTAGCGCAACAGTCTTGATGCAAGCCGGCGCGCAGATGGTCAAACTCGAAGGCGGTGGCTGGACCACAGACACCGTGCATTTTTTGGTGGAGCGCGGCATTCCTGTGTGTGCGCATCTAGGCTTGACACCACAAACCGTGCATGCACTAGGTGGCTACCGCGTACAGGGTAGACACGAAGATGGCGCAGCACAACTGACTGCGCACGCACTTGAGTTGCAAGACGCAGGTGCATCCATGGTGGTACTTGAAATGGTGCCCGCCAATTTATCAACTGAACTCACCCAGAAACTCACTCACTGCCACACGATTGGTATTGGCGCAGGCAACGGCACAGCAGGCCAAGTGTTGGTGATGCCAGACATGCTGGGTGTCAATTTAGGCAAGACGCCTAAATTTGTACGTAACTTCTTGCAAGGTCAGCACAGCGTGCAAGAGGCATTTGCGGCCTATGTCGCGGCAGTCAAAGACGGCAGCTTTCCAGACAACACCCAACACGCTTGGTAAGCGTCGCCTGCCATGCAGATCGCGCATTCGATTGAAGACCTCCGCCGTTTACTAAAACCTGCCAAGCAACGCACGTTCGTTCCCACCATGGGCAACTTGCATGCAGGCCATTTGGAGTTGGTCAAAGTTGCAAAAAAAACGCTGCCTGAAGCGACATCTGTTGCCAGCATCTTTGTCAACCGACTGCAATTCGCCCCCCACGAAGACTTTGACTCTTACCCGCGCACCTTCGCCAACGACTGCGCATTACTAGAAGCACAAGGATGCGATGTATTGTTCGTACCGCAAGAAAAAGACCTCTACCCCGAGCCTCAGGTTTTTAAGGTGCACCCACCAGCGGAGTTGGCCGACATTTTGGAAGGCGCGTTTCGCCCTGGTTTTTTTGTCGGCGTGAGTACCGTCGTGCACAAATTGTTTAACTGCGTCCAACCCGATGTCGCCGTGTTTGGAAAAAAGGATTACCAGCAGTTGATGGTCATCAAACGCATGGTGCAACAAATGGCACTACCCATTCACATCGTTGGCGTCGACACACTGCGAGCAGATGACGGCCTAGCTTTGAGTTCGCGTAACGGTTACTTAAGTGCCGATGAACGTGCTCGGGCGGTTGAACTCTCTGGCGCCCTAAAGCATATGGGCGCAAGTGTGCGTGACAATTTATCAGGCAACCAATCAGGCGATGCTTCAAAAGCAATTTCCAAAATAGAAGAAAAAGCCATGCAATCGTTGCGCGACAAGGGTTGGCAACCAGACTATTTAGTGATCCGCCACCAGCACGACCTGTCGGTTGTCACGCAGTTTTCTGATGCGCCTTTGGTTGTTTTGGGCGCGGCGCGATTGGGTAGAACGCGCTTAATAGACAACTTAGAAATTTAGCAAGTCAAAAGTCAAAGCTCTTGCTTAGCGTCTCGCCCCATCAACTGGGCAACGGCTTGTTGTGGACTCAAAACGCCGTCCAGCAAACCCACTACCGATTGCGCGATCGGCATCTCAACACCTAGCTGTTTACCGCGTTCAACGACCGTGCGTGCGCAGTCGACACCTTCTGCAACATGGCCGAGTGCTTCCACAGCTTGCGCGACCGTCAGCCCCTGCGCTAAAGCAAGACCAACTTGACGGTTACGACTCAAATCGCCTGTGGCTGTCAGCACCAAATCGCCCAGGCCCGACAAGCCCATGAATGTCTCAGAATGCGCACCCAAAGCAACACCAAGGCGCGTCATTTCTGCAAGGCCTCGGGTAATTAAAGCTGCTCGGGCATTGAGCCCCAACTTCAAACCATCGCACAGACCTGTGGCAATAGCCAAGACGTTTTTGACTGCGCCACCCACTTCAACGCCCACGACATCTGC
>JBAXNJ010000211.1:0-3665 GCA_037133815.1 Betaproteobacteria bacterium | reverse complement strand
GGGTAAGCCAGACGCGCATGCCGGTGAGTTGCCGATTGCTTATGTAGAACTGCATCCTGGCATGCAAGTCTCTACAGAGGAGTTGCTTCACTTTGCGAGCGAACGTATTCCAGAAAGGCCTGCTGTTCCTAAAGAAATTTTCATACTCGATAAGCTGCCACTGACCTCTGTGGGCAAGCCGATGAAGCACGTTTTACAGATGGATGCGGCTAAAAGGGTGTTTGAAGAAGCACTGCAAAGTTTGACATGCCCTTGGCGCATAGACATCACCAACACGGGCGGCAGCGGTTTGCATACTAAATTGCAATTGCAAAAAGCCTCAGAGGACGACCGGCAAGCTGCAGACAAAATTTTGTCTGCGTACTCGGTGCCTTATGAGATTGCGGTGGAGTGATTAAAAACTTAGACTCTGACGGTTGGCAGCACCTTTTTGGTTGGTTAAATATTGGTATTCATAAATTCATAGATGCATAAATGAAAGGTATTTGTATGAAAAAAAGTGTATTTCAGGCATTACGATTTTTTTTGGTAATTACGCTATGTGTAAATAGCGGAGCGCATATTTTTGCTGCAGAAACTGACTACCCTACTAAACCTGTTTCCATCATCGTGGCCTACGCACCGGGTGGACAAGGGGATACTTTCGCAAGGTTGGTGGGTGAAAAACTCTCAACTGTATATAAGCAACCTATCCTGGTTGATAACAAGCCAGGCGTCTCTGGTACTTTGGGAACACGTTTTGCTGCAAAAGCCAAAAATGATGGCTACACCTTATTGTTAGGTCAAACTGGTGAAATCACAGTGAATCGTTTGCTCATCAAAGACATGGGCTATGACCCGATGAAAGAACTGATTCCTGTTGTGTTGATTGGCAACGCCCCCCTAGTAATGTTGGCGCCAATAGACGCACCGTACAACACGGTTGCTGAATTCATTCAACAAGCACGCGCAAAACCTGGCGAATTCAGTTATGGCTCCGTTGGTGCTGGTACTCCTGGGCATTTGTCGGCTGTAGCCTTGACGCTAGGCGCCAAACTCAATATGGTGCACATTCCTTATAAGGGCGTGGGTCCATTGATGTCAGACCTAATGGCTAGTCGCTTGCAGGCATTCTTTAGCAGTGCCTCTGCAGCTATGCCTCAAGTTAAAGGTGGAAAATTAAAGGCGTTGGCAGTTACAACCCCGCATCGTATGAATTCATTACCACTTGTGCCAACCATTGCTGAATCTGGGTTGCCTGGTTTTAGCTATACCTTATGGGGCGGTTTGTTTGTGCCTGCAGGCACACCCGCTGGTGTCATTGATACCTTGAATAAAGAAGTAAATACTCTTTTGGCACTACCAGATATCAAAGCACGCTTGGATGCAGACAATGTATCTGTACCCAAGAACTCGCCTACCGAATTCTCTGATTACGTTAAAGCAGAGGCTGCAAAATTCGAAAAACTTGTCAAAGACGCTAACCTCAAACTTGAGCAGTAAATATGAAAATTGTTGTATTGCCTGGGGACGGAATTGGCCCCGAAACTATGGCGGTAACTGTTGATATTTTGCAAAACGTATCAAAAAAGTTTAATTTACAACTTGAACTTCAGCATGACATTGCTGGTCATGACAGTTTAAAAAAGAATGGTGCCACAGTTACTGACTATCTATTAGAAAAAGTAAAAAAAGCAGATGGACTGATGTTAGGTCCCATGGCTACATATGACTTCAAAGACGAAACTAAAGGTGAAATCAACCCGTCGATGTTTTTTAGAAAAAAACTCGACTTGTATGCCAATATTCGTCCAGCGCGAACGTATGACGGTATCAAAACAATTACTTCACCTTTTGATTTGATCGTTGTTCGAGAAAACACGGAAGGCTTTTATGCTGACCGCAACATGGCAGAAGGTAGAGGCGAAATACTAGTGACTCCCGACGTCGGGATATCTATGCGCCGCATAACGCGCGACTGTTGTGAGCGCATCGCCCGCAGTGCCTTTGAATTGGCTATGCTTCGCAGTAGGCACGTGACATTAGTTCACAAGCACAACGTATTAAAGATCACAGATGGAATATTTCTTGATGCATGCCACAAAGTGGCGCTAGAGTTTCCAGAGGTCAAAGTTGACGACTTTATTGTTGATGCCATGATGGCGCATGTAGTGCGCACCCCAGCAAAATTTGATGTAATTGTTACAACTAATATGTTCGGTGATATCTTGTCTGACCTAACCGCTGAGTTGTCTGGCAGCTTAGGTTTAGGTGGGTCTCTTAATGCTGGGCTTGCGCACGCAATGGGCCAAGCTGCTCACGGAAGTGCCCCAGATATTGCTGGTCAAGATGTCGCAAATCCATTTTCATTAGTTCTATCTGCTGCGATGTTGTTGCGTTGGCACGCACAACGCAGTAAAAAACCAAACTTTTCTGATGCAGCCCTGGCTATTGAAAAGGCTATTTCATACTGTGTTTCAATCGGACAATCCACACGTGATGTGGGAGGCAACTTAGGCACGCGTGCAACCGGTAAAGCAGTGGTATCTCAACTTCTAAAAAATTAATCCCTTTTTTGAATTGACAGAAGTTACATTGAATCAATTAGTCTTCAACGGATGCGATACGCACGTTCACGTAATTGGAGATCCAGATAGTTATCCGATGGTGTCCGAGCGGCGGTATACGCCAGGCATAGCAAGCGTTGAAGATTTGCTTCAGCATTTAAAAATCCAGCAATTAAATCGTGTTGTCATTATTCAACCCAGTGTTTATGGCACTGACAACCAATGCATGGTGGATGCTTTATCAGTTTTGGGTTCATCTGCACGTGGGGTCGCAGTTCTTGCAAAAAATATTTCGTCACAGGCGCTTCTCCAATTGGATCAGCAAGGCGTGCGAGGAGTCCGGTTAAATTTTGAAAGCACATCAAATCACAATACCAACCAACTCAAGGAATCGTTAGAGTTTTGGGCGCCTCGCCTAGAGCCCTTAGGCTGGCATATTCAAGTGTATGCACCTTTCGATGTAGTGTGTGCAAGCGCAAATTCCATCGCTAGGCTTCCAATTCCAGTTGTGTTGGACCATTTTGCGCTATGGCCTCAAAGTAGCACTGATATCCCAAATACTGAAATCATGCGTAGTTTGCTGGTGCAAGGAAGCATATATATCAAGCTCTCAGCCAGTTATCGGTGTTCATCGTATTCCGAAGAGTCTTTGAAAAATTTAGCGCACCGACTATTGGAATTGAGACCTGACCGCATATTATGGGCTAGCGATTGGCCTCATACAAATAGAGAACCTGGGGTAGGGCCACTTGAGGTGAGTCGCTATCGTGACGTAAATCCCCAGCAATTAATTCGTGAGCGTTTTATGTGGCTTCGTACGCAAGAATTAACACGCCAAGTATTAGTCAATAATCCTTTACTTCTTTATAGTTTTTAAAAATAAGGTGTAGCAAACCCATTACATCCGAAGTAATTAAGAACGGAAAACTGAATGTCTCGATTTAATTCAAAAGTAGCCATCGTCACGGGCGCAGGCACCGGTGTTGGCAAGGCCGCCGCTTTGGCGCTTCTGGCTGACGGGTACCGCGTGGTGCTGGCAGGCCGTCGGCCTGAACCATTGGCCGCCGTTATTGCCTTGTCTGGCGCGCCCGCCCGAGCGTTGGCAGTACCCACCGATGT
>JBAXNJ010000210.1:0-3679 GCA_037133815.1 Betaproteobacteria bacterium | reverse complement strand
GTGCATGTGTATGACGCGATGCCCTCTGTGGGACGCAAATTTTTATTGGCGGGGATTGGTGGCTTAAATCTCACGCATGCTGAGCCGTTTGATATTTTTACAACACGCTTTGGTGAGCGCGCTGCTGCATGCGCTCATTGGTTGCAGGGTTTTGATGCACAAGCCATTCGAGATTGGGCCAAAGGTTTGGGCATAGACACTTTTGTTGGCAGCTCGCAGCGCGTATTTCCAACCGACATGAAAGCTGCACCGTTATTACGCGCATGGTTACATCGCTTACGCCATCCTACCCAGGGCGAGCCGGTTCGTTTTCATATGCGGCATCGCTGGAATGGACACATCACCCGCATCGAAACATCAGTCACTTCAACATGGCAGTTGCAATTTGATACACCCCATGGTCCGCAATCTGTCCAGACAAATGCAGTGCTGTTAGCTTTGGGTGGCGGTAGCTGGGCGCGTTTGGGATCAGACGGCGCATGGCAACCTTGGTTGCGTGCGTTACAAGTAGATGTTGCACCCTTGGTGCCTGCGAATTGCGGCTTTGAAGTTTCGGTGGGTTCGCGAAAAGGCTGGAGTGAGCATCTGCGCACAAAGTTTGCAGGAACACCATTGAAGTCGGTTGTATTGTCGTGCACCGACTCACAAGGCCACACGTTTTCGCGCAAAGGTGAAATGGTGATAACCGAGCACGGCATAGAAGGCAGTTTGGTCTACGCAGCTTCGGCACTGTTGCGCGACGAGATTACGCGCACAGGCCAAGCGCAACTCACCTTGAACTTACGACCCGAATTCGCTGCAGAGCACGTGCAGGCTGAAGTACGCCATCCACGAGGCTCGCGCTCCCTTAGTAGCCATTTAAAAAGTCGGTTGAATTTGCAAGCCGTTCATTTGGCTCTCTTACACGAAGTTCTAACTAAAGATGCGTTGAATGACCCCGTGCAACTTGCACATGTTATTCAACACCTACCGATCACCGCAATTGCCACTCGACCGTTAAACGAAGCGATTAGCAGCGCAGGCGGAGTCAAACTTGAAGCGCTAGATGTTGCATTAATGGCACTTCACGCCCCTGGGGTGTTCGCTGCAGGTGAAATGCTGGATTGGGAAGCGCCTACAGGTGGTTATTTATTGAGCGCTTGTTTGGCCAGTGGTCGCCATGCGGCGAAAGGTGCGTTGGCATATCTCCATCTAAATGCGCGTACCTCAACTTCACTTTGATTTGAGCCATGCTTCACACACTATCCGCGACTGAGTACTACGTGCTGCAGCTTTATCGGTTTGCGACTTATGTCGCATTTAATGTGATAGATGATGCGGCCATGCTAGCGTTTGTGTTGAGTTGACAACTTAGAAAACCCTCTGATTTGGTATCAGTCCATCCGCCCAAACCCACCACTCTGAAAATCCACAAAAGCCTGCTTGATCTCTTCCATCGTATTCATCACAAACGGGCCGTGCCCCACGATGGGCTCATTGAGAGGTTGGCCGCTGAGAATCAATGCTTTCACGTCCTCCTTAGCCTCTATCACTAAGGCGTCGCCTTCTTGTGAGAACACAACCAGCTGTGCTCCGTGTGCAGAATGTTCTTGATTGATGAGCGCCTTGCCATTCAAAATCACCAGCGCAGTATTCCAGCCAACATACGCGGGCAAAGTGACCGAGTGCCCCGTCTGTATTTCAAGGTCTACCACTTGCATAGGAGTGAAGGTATGCGCCGCACCACGCGCACCTAGGAACTCACCCGCAATCACACGCGCGGTTGCTGCGCCGTTATCTATCTCTACTTTAGGTATCTCAGCATTCAATATGGCTTGATAGCCCGGTGGTGTCATCTTATCTTTGGCCGGCAAGTTAACCCACAACTGCACCATATGCAGTTGGCCGCCTTTCTGCGTAAATGCTGGCGAATGGAATTCCTCATGCAAGATGCCAGAGCCCGCCGTCATCCACTGCACATCTCCGGGACCGATGACACCGCCTTGCCCAGTGGAATCACGGTGAGCAACTTCGCCCTCATAAACGATGCTGACCGTTTCAAACCCGCGGTGCGGGTGTTGGCCGACACCGCGTGGTTTTGTTGCCGGCGCAAACTCTGCAGGGCCTGCATGGTCGAGTAATAGAAATGGGCTGAGTTGTTTGCCTAAACCCTGGTAGTCAAAGAGAGAATGAACGGGAAACCCATCGCCCACCCAATGCATGTCAGGTTTGTTGTGAATTCCGCGTACTGTTTTCATGAAGTAGCCTTTAGTAGCGTTTTTGCACCACAGCAATAGTTTGCTGCATCAGCGCGCAAGGCGACTCTTTTCCGTCGGCATCGAGATGAACGACTTCCGCGGTGGTGACAATCAATTTTTTTCCAGCGCGAATGACCAAACCACGCGCACGCAGTTCACCATCTTGAAATGCAGCCAAGAAATTAATTTTGTATTCAACCGTTGTCACCTCATGCCCATCAGGCGCTTGCGTCAGGGCTGCATCATGCCTTGGCGCATAAAGCTGTCGTGGATACGTTGGTGGAGTTCTGGGTGTTGCATGGGTTGCCTTTATACGTGCTTTTTTTATTTTTGATTTCGTTGGTATGAGATCGCGAATTGTCTAGCAACTTGATTATTAGCGAGCCGATTTGCTAAGAATGTGAGCAGCACATCACAAAAATTTATACCTCTGTATTTTTACATCTCTATTTGATTCCTAAACTGAATTTTTTATTGCTTCTCAAAATTTCGCTTCATTAAATCTGTCTGCAACCAAAAAAGAATTGCTTGCGTTAAAACTATACTTTATATAGAATCATGCTTTCATTTGGAGAGTTTAATTCCGCGCTCACGGCAAGCGTCCGAACTTTAGTCCTCTCCGATTCGGCGGCAGTGCGATTCACGCGACATGCTGAAGCAGAAATGGATAACGACGGGTTCGACCATGCAGACGTGCTCCGGTGCCTGCAAAAAGGAAACGCCTTTGGGCCTGAGATGCAGAACAAGCAATTGCGTGCAAATGTGTTGCATCGCGGCTTACACATTCGGGTGGTGATCGCAGGTCTTGACGGTGCGCAAGAGAACTGGAACACATTGGAAAAGATCAAAGTAATAACAGTCATGGTGGCGAAATGAAACTGCATCACATGAAGGGCGTCGGTCTTTCAAACGTTTACTTGCGTAATGGCTTCACTATTGAGAATAGTGATGGGGACGAAACTATTTCCTATGAAAATCTCACCGGGCTCTATTTGGAAATCGGTCGCGCTATTGCATCAACCCCTTTCACCTTGCGCGCTGAGGAGTTTCGCTTTATGCGCAAGCAACTACGCATGTCACAAGCGGACATCGCAGCCTTGTTTGATAAATCTGACCAAGCAGTTGCCAAGTGGGAAAAGGGGCTATTGCCAGTTCCCAAAGCCGAATCGACCTTGTTGAAAGTATTTTGGTTAAACCAAAAAGTACGGGCAACCGAGTTCAAAAGCATAGTGTCGAGTTTCAATACTTCCGTTGACGCACAAGTCAAGGCCGCTAATTATGCATTCACTTTTAATGATGGTATGTGGCAACTTGCCGCCAGCGCAGCAAAAGGTCCATCAAACTCACGCCTTCGCTTGAACGGTGCATCACAGTGGCTCTAAGATTTGTTTTGGCACAATCAATCAACTGTTTCAATAGTCAACACTTAAACAGTTTCCACA
>JBAXNJ010000209.1:0-3685 GCA_037133815.1 Betaproteobacteria bacterium | reverse complement strand
GTTCACCCCTTCGACTCGGTTTAACTGGCGGCATTGGCAGCGGCAAGAGCACGGTCGCCCAAATGCTCGCAGCGCGTGGCGGCGCGGTAATCGACTCCGATACCATTGCGCGCAGCGTCACAGCCGCGAACGGCAGTGCGATGCCCGCCATCCGCGCGGCCTTCGGCAAAGAATTTGTTACTCCAGAAGGCGCACTTGACAGAGAGCGAATGCGCGCGCTCGTCTTTTCAGACCCCAGCGCCAAGTTGCGCCTAGAAGCAATCGTTCATCCGTTAGTCGGCTTGGCCACGCAGGCGCAGGCGCAATCGGCGATACAGGCAGGTCACACGCTCTTGGTATTCGATGTGCCCTTGCTGGTGGAGTCACCCCGCTGGCGCAAGTTGGTCGACAAGGTGTTGGTAGTCGATTGCCTAGAAAGTACGCAAGTTGCGCGGGTCATGGCACGCAGTGGAATGACTAGCGACGCGGTGCAAAGCATCATCCGTGCGCAGGCGACACGCGCGCAGCGATTGGCGGCGGCAGACATCACACTATTTAACGAAGGCCTTGATTTAGAGCAGTTGCGCCTTGCTGTAGACGCGCTAACACTGAATGTATGATCACGGGAGTTACTTTCGACGCAAATTTATTCGTTTTCCCACGTGATTCTTTACGAACATCCCTTCAACGAACGCGTTCGCACCTATTTGCGTCTAGAGCATCTGTTCAAGCGTTTTGAATCGCTGAATTTACGTGACACCCCGATAGACAACCACTTCGCGCTGACCACCTTGTTTGAGTTGGTGGAAGCTGGTGGCCGCACCGACCTGAAATCTGACATTCTCAAAGACCTTGAGCGTCACAAGCAGCAGTTCACCGCATTGCGTGGCAACCCTTCGGTGTCGGAAGAAGCCCTGGACCAATTGCTGGAGCAACTCGAGCGTTGTTTTGCTGGCTTGAACTCTGCAGTGGGCAAGATTGGTCAAAACATTTTGGACAACGAGTGGCTCACCGCATTGCGTAACCGCGTGACGATTCCGGGTGGCACGTGCTCTTTTGATTTGCCCGCCTACCATGCGTGGCAGCACCAAGACTCTGGCGTTCGCAGAAGTGATATCCAACGGTGGGCCAATGTGTTTCAACCCATGAACGCCTCGGTCAACTTGTTACTGTCTTTGATGCGCGACACAGGCACCACCCAAAAAATGATGGCCATGGGCGGACAGTTTCAGCAATCCCTGGCGCAAGGACGCTTTATGCTGATGCGTGTGGCGATTGAACCCAGCCTGGGTTTTATCCCAGAAATAAGCGGCAACCGCTTGATGATTTGGGTGCGCATGATGCGCCAAGATGGCGACGGTCGTTTGCAGCACAGCACTGACGACGTGCCATTTGAGATGGCGCTCTGCGTTTAATTATTTGCGCTAGCGCCACTAAGCAACGGTGCTGCCGACAAAACCTCTCTCATCTGCAAACCACTTCAACACCGGCAAGGTACCAGGCAACACAGGTTTAACTGTCACCGGCAATTGCTGCCACGCATACAACTGTGCTTCACGCATTTGTAACTCTCCAGACCAGTGCCTCACCTTACAAAAATTCAATTGCACCAAGGCGTGCGGATAGTCGATCTGTTCCGTCTTCCACGCATCGCAATCTTCGATGGTGATTCCAATCTCTTCTTGTAACTCGCGCGCCAGGGCTTTGGCAACAGTTTCGCCCGCCTCGAGCTTGCCGCCAGGAAACTCCCAGTAGCCCGCATAGGCCTTGCCCACTGGTCGGCTGGTGAGCAAAAAAAAGTCGTCACTTCGTATCAACACCCCAACAGCGACTTGCACTAATTGGCGCTCGGTTGTGCGAGGTAGTTGCGCGTCCACTACACGCACGGCGACTGGTTCAGTAATGACGGGTTCAGAAGAAGACACAGCGCGAAGCCAATAGCGACTAGCGCGTCACCACATGCTTACCCGCATAGTCGCGGGCAAATTGGTAGGCGACACGGCCACTGCGTGAACCGCGCTCTAGGGCCCACACCAAGGCCTCGGGCTTGGCGGCATCTATCGCAGCTGCATTCACACCGAATGAAGACAACCACTGCGCCGTGATCGCCAAATATTCGTCTTGGCTAAACGGATAGAAACTCACCCACAAACCAAAACGCTCAGAGAGTGAAATTTTTTCTTCCACACCTTCACCGGGATGCACCTCTCCGTCGTCGGTGTGGGTGTAGCTGAGGTTTTCTTTCATGTACTCGGGCAACAGATGTCGCCGATTACTCGTGGCGTAGATCAACACGTTGGCAGTCGATGCAGCCACCGATCCGTCCAAAATAGATTTCAAGGCCTTGTAGCCAGGCTCGCCGTCTTCAAAGCTCAGGTCGTCGCAGTAGACAATAAATTTTTCTGCGCGCGCTGCGACGACTTCAACGATGTCGGGCAGGTCAACCAAGTCATCCTTATCTACCTCGATCAAACGCAAGCCTCGAGACGCATAGTTATTCAAACATGCTTTGATGAGGGAAGACTTACCCGTACCACGCGCACCGGTCAGCAACACATTGTTAGCCGGCAAACCGTTCACAAACTGCTCGGTGTTACGCTGGATTTTTTCTTTTTGCTGGTCTATCTCTTTGAGGTCCTGCAAACCCAGTTGCGCGACGTGGCGCACAGGCTCCAACGTGCCGTGGCCACTGCTGCGTTTGCGATATCGGTAGGCCACGCTGGCAGACCAGTCTGGCGCTTGCAAGGGTTGGGGCAAGACCGATTCAATGCGTTGCATCAAAGCCTCTGCGCGTTGCAGCACGCGTTCTAAACTGCTAGACATATCCGTTGCCATCGTGGTGACCTAAGGTTGAAAAGATTTAACTGCGATAGTCCGCGTTGATGCTCACGTACTCGTGGCTCAAATCGCAAGTCCACACCGTCTCGCTAGCAGCACCGCGGCCCAGCACTACGCGCACCGTGATTTCAGACTGCTGCATCACCCGTTGACCGTCTTCTTCTTTGTAAGTGGGGTTGCGACCACCATTGACCGCAACGTGGACATCGTCCAAGTAGAGATCGATCTTGGTTTGGTCTAAGTCCGTGATGCCTGCATAGCCCACAGCCGCCAAGATGCGACCGAGATTGGGGTCGCTGGCGAAGAAAGCTGTTTTGACCAAAGGTGAGTGGCAAATGGCATAAGCCACTTGCAAACACTCTGCGCTAGTGCGACCACCGTCTACGAGCACAGTGATGAACTTGGTAGCACCTTCACCGTCTCGCACAATCGCTTGCGCGAGTTGACGCGCCACTTGCAACATGGCTTGGAACAAAGCCTTGCCTTCTGTGCTTTCCAAACTGGTGATGGGCGCGTGGCCTGCTTTGTTGGTGGCAATGAATACGAATGAGTCGTTGGTCGAAGTGTCACCGTCGACCGTGATGCGGTTGAACGAACCCTCTGCCAATGCAAAGGTCAACGCATGCATCAACTCTGGCGCTACGCAGGCATCCGTCGCCATGAAGCCCAACATGGTCGCCATGTTCGGGTGGATCATGCCCGCGCCTTTGCTGATACCTGTGACGCTAATAGTCTTGCCAGCGATCGTGGTTTGTGTGCTGGCGGCTTTGGGCACCGTGTCGGTCGTCATGATGCCCTCTGCGGCATCCAACCACTGCTGTGAAGATGGCGCGTTGCCCGCGGCTGCAATAGCGGCTGGCAGACCCGC
>JBAXNJ010000208.1:0-3698 GCA_037133815.1 Betaproteobacteria bacterium | reverse complement strand
TCTCTAGCTGAAATAAATGCCCCAAAAGTATTGCCAGATTTACTCAAAAGCGCTGGGCTTTTTTTAGTCACGGGCCCGACTGGCTCTGGAAAATCCACCACTTTGGCGGCGTTGTTGCATCACCTTAATCAAACTACGCAACAACACATCATCACCCTGGAAGACCCCATTGAATTCATACACACCAACCAACAGTGCTTGGTGTCACAAAGAGAGATAGGGCACCACAGCAAAAGCTTTTCGCATGCGTTACGTGCGGCATTGCGCGAAGACCCTGACGTCATTTTGGTCGGAGAGTTGCGCGACTTGGAAACCATCCGCCTTGCACTGACCGCCGCCGAGACAGGTCATCTAGTGCTAGCGAGCCTCCACACCCGAAGCGCCGCAGCTAGCGTCGAGCGCATCGTCGATGTTTTTGATAGCGTAGAAAAAACCTTGGTTCGGACACAACTCAGTGAAGCTTTGATCGGTGTGGTGTCGCAAACGCTCCATCGCCCCTTGAAATGCGATATGCAGCGCGCTGTTTTTGAAGTCATGGTGGTGACACCTGCCATCCGGCACCTGATACGCGAGGGCAAAACCACGCAAATTCACAATGCCATCCAAACTGGAGCGGCTTACGGAATGCAAACCATGGCGCAAGCTATGCAAGCAGCAACGGCTTAGAGCGACACAGTCGCACTATGATGCACGGCAAGTTCAACCCAACCTAAAGAGTTCACCATGTCGAGCATCAATCCAAAAACCTATGAATCCGCACCTTCCACCCATGTCGCTTTCATCGGCATGGGCGTGATGGGCTACCCCATGGCGGGCCATTTGGCGTCTGCCGGTCACGCTGTCACTGTTTACAACCGTTCAGTCGCCAAGTCGCAAGCTTGGGTCGCTGAATTTGCCAAATCCAAAGCGCCTAAGAGTGCGCTTACTCCGCGCGAGGCTGCGGCCGGTGCTGATATCGTGTTTTGCTGCGTCGGCAACGACGACGATTTGCGATCGGTCATCTTTGGCGCTGACGGCGCCTTGGCTGGCATGAAAGCCGGTGCCATTCTGGTCGACCACACCACCGCATCGGCTGATGTGGCGCGCGAGATTTATGCGGCGGCAAAAAATCTAGGCATTCCCTTTATTGACGCACCAGTATCTGGCGGTCAAGGCGGCGCACAAAACGGTTTGTTAACCGTGATGTGCGGCGGTGATGAATCTGTGTTCGATTGCGTCAAACCTGTGGCGATGGCTTTCTCGCGCGCTTTCACTTTGATGGGCGCGTCTGGTGCCGGTCAACTCACCAAGATGGTCAATCAAATTTGTATTGCAGGCTTGGTGCAAGGCCTTAGTGAAGCCATTGCCTTTGGTCAAAAAGCAGGCTTGGATATGAACCTTGTACTCGATGTAATCGGCAAAGGCGCCGCGCAAAGCTGGCAAATGGACAACCGTGGCAAAACCATGGTGGCCGATAAATTTGACTTTGGCTTTGCAGTGGACTGGATGCGCAAAGATCTAGGCTTGGTGTTTGACGAAGCCAAGCGCAACGGTGCCGTATTGCCCGTCACCATGTTGGTCGATCAGTTCTACGGCGATGTACAAAAACTCGGCGGCAAGCGCTGGGATACGTCGAGCCTGATCAAGCGCCTACGTTAATTATTTAACGGGCGTTACCACCGCGCCAGTTGCTGGTGCAGGAGCGGCGCTATTTAAAGGCGCGCCAGCACCAGTTGTCACAGGTGTTGGCGTTGGCTTGGACTCATCAACTGGCACTTTCTTAGGTTTCATCGCGTTGAGCTCTTCTTCGCTCATGTACTCAAAAACACGCACGACACGCTTGACTCCGTTGACTCCGCGCGCGACTTCAGTCGCACGCGTTCCTTCGCGTTGCGTTACACGGCCCATCAAATACACGGTGCCACGCTCCACTACGATTTTGTAAACGCCGACAAAGACGTCTTCCGTATCGATCATCGCCGCCTTGACTTTGGCGGCCAAGACAACGTCGGCCGAACGCTCACCCAAGGTGGTGGCTGGACCAATTCCCAACTCATTCACAACCAAACGCACATTTTCGATTTTTCCAATCAACTGCTCGACTTGACCGCGCACGCGATCGTTCGACACCTCACCCGTGATCAGCACTTGGCGGTTGTAACTTGTTACATTCACATGCTCTTTTTCACCAAAGTTTTGGCGAATAGCGCTAGCACTGCGTTGCGCAATACCTTCGTCTTCGACTTGAATGCCTGTGGTGCGACGGTCGCTGGCAATCATGGCCGTTCCAAATACGCCGCCCATCATGACGGGCGCACATGCATTGAGCGCAAGCGCCATAGAGATAGCCGTGAGATATTTAGCAGTTGAATTATTCATAGTCCTAGTTTCCTTCTTGATCACCCAATAATTGCGTATCCACGCCATCGCAAATGCAATGGATGGTGAGTAAATGCACTTCTTGAATTCGGGCGGTACGCTCATGCGGCACGCAAATATGTACGTCGGTTTCGCGCAAAGCTTGAAGCATCTTGCCACCGCCTTTGCCGGTAAGCGCAACGACTGTCATATCGCGCTCATGGGCGGCTTCAATAGCAGCTAAAACATTGGCAGAGTTGCCGCTGGTAGTAATGGCCAACAAAACGTCTCCAGACTGGCCCAACGCACGCACTTGTTTGGAGAAAATTTGGTCGTAGTGGTAATCGTTGGCAATAGCAGTCAATATAGAACTGTCTGTGCTTAAAGCAATCGCGCCTAACTCGGGCCTTTCGCGCTCAAACCGTCCTACAAACTCAGCAGCGAAGTGTTGCGCGTCTGCTGCAGATCCACCATTGCCACATGCCAACACCTTGCCACCGCTGGTCACACTAGCCAAGATGGCTGAAATAGCGGCTGCAATGGGTTTGGATAAGGCTTGCGCTGACTGGTATTTCAGATCAGCACTGTCGATGAAGTGTTGTTCAATTCGTTGTTCAAACATCCTGTAATGATACCTTTTGCGCTACTCAGTCCACTGCAAAAGCCCCTTGTAACCAATGGAGTCCGTTGGTATCTATCGCTACCACGTCAAACCGACACGTGGGCTCGTATTTCAGGCGCATCAAGAAAAATTTAGCGGCAAATGCAATGCGCTTGCGTTTGGATGGCGAAACACTGCCCAACGGCCCCCCATAAGAGGGATGCAAGCGTTTGCGCACCTCCACAAACACCATAGTTCCATGCCTGTCTTGCATGATTAAATCGATTTCACCCCCACCACGTCCTGGCGTTCGATAATTGCGATGTACTAGT
Source organism: Betaproteobacteria bacterium (assembly GCA_037133815.1). Taxonomy (GTDB): domain Bacteria; phylum Pseudomonadota; class Gammaproteobacteria; order Burkholderiales; family Burkholderiaceae_C; genus Limnohabitans. The sequence continues at coordinate 428 of JBAXNJ010000208.1, read as the reverse complement.
TGTAAGCCATGGGCTTGCAGATAGTGCAAAGCGCGGTCTTCGGCCGCATCTCCTGATTGTTTGGTGGTGAAGGAATTTTTCTCTTGGGTTTGTCCACGCATTTTTCATCTGCCCTCACAGCTGCCCACGATGCCGCGGCTACGCAGCACCACCCTGCAGGCACGCTGTATATGGTGGCAACACCCATTGGTAATTTGGCCGATATCAGCTTGCGCGCCCTGCATGTTTTGAGTGTGTGCGATACCTTGGCCTGTGAAGATACGCGCCACTCACAAACTTTGTTACGCAGCTACGGAATTGAGCGCAACTCCGGCCACTGGTTAGCGGTACACCAACACAATGAAACGCAAGCTGCGCAAGAAGTCATCCAACGTTTGCAAGCAGGGCAACGCGTGGCGTATGTGAGCGATGCAGGAACACCTGCTGTC
>JBAXNJ010000207.1:0-3714 GCA_037133815.1 Betaproteobacteria bacterium | reverse complement strand
CATTTTGGAGACAATCACCACCACACGGCGCATTCCATGGAAGGGTTGGCTAACGTATTGCATGAGAAAGGTGACTTAGATAAAGCCGAGGAATTACACAAGAAAGCTTTATCCATTCGCCAAGCAAAATTAGGCGATGACCATCCCCATACAGCTAATTCATTGCATGGACTTGGGATGTTGCTCCTTGATCGCGGTCGGCTCGACGACTCGGAGAGTTTTCATATGCAAGCCCTTGAAATTAGAGAGCGCGCTCTCGGCTTAGAACATTCGCATACATCGCACTCTTTGCACGGCTTAGGTAATGTGAAGCTAAAAAAGGGTGAGCACCAAACGGCTGGAGATTTTTTGGAGAGGTCTTTAATTATTCGTCGACAATTTTTTGGAAACGATCACCACCAAACTGCGCATGCCTATCACAGCTTAGGCAATTTAAAGCATGAGCAAGGTGAGCACGAGCAGGCAGAGACTTTGCATATACGCGCGAGGGATATCTTTGAGAAGACCTTTGGATCAGACCACCACCATTTTGCAAAGACTGTGTTCGCCATTGCCAATATCAAGCATAAATTAGGTGACTTGCATATCGCGCATGATCTTCATGAAAAAGCTTTAAGAATAAGAAAAAAAATTTTTGGCGACGACCACCACCTTGTACGTGAGAGTAGTGATTCATTAAAAAAAACCAAAATTGAGAATATGCAAATCAATACGCAGGGAACTGGTGCGCAAATGACGCCGAGCGTAAACCCATCGACTGCCTCCTCTGGCGTTCAACCTTCTTTGTTTGGTAGTCTTGTAGAGAAATTGAAAAATATCTTCAGATAAACTGTTTCTTAGTCATCAAATAGAGATGCTTCTTTTGGCAACACAACGCCTGCTCCTGGTTTTGTCAGTGAGCTAACGCGCACACCTAGCAAGCGAATTGGCCGACTCAAATCGACCCGTTTTAGGCATGAGCCTGCACTCTGGCGAATAGTGCTTGCTTGGTCAGTTGGAGACTCGAGGGTAATGTCACGCGTCACGCTTTGAAAATTTTCATAACGCAGTTTCACGCCAATCGTTTTACCCATATAGCCTTTACGTTGCAAGTCAGCAGCGACCTGTTCACATAAGCGCGTGAAAACACCACTGAGTTCAGTGCGATCGTGCGCAGCGTGTAAGTCGCGCGCGAAGGTGGTTTCTCGGCTGATACTCACCGGTTCGCTGTGGGTCACCACGGGCCTGTCGTCTTTGCCGTGTGCTGCGTCGTGTAACCATGCACCATAGGCCTTGCCGAAGTTTTCTATCAACCAATAGTTTTCTTTTTGTGCCAATTCGCCAATGGTGTGAATGCTGTGTGTCGCTAACTTAGCTTCGGCTTTAGGACCTATACCGTTCACCTTGCGGCAAGGTAGTGGCCAAATAAGCGTTTCTAAATCGTCTTCATACAAAACGCTGATGCCATTGGGTTTTTTAAATTCGCTTGCCATCTTGGCTAGCAGTTTGTTGGGCGCAACGCCAATCGAGCAAGTCAAACCAGCATCTTCAAAAATCGCCTTTTGAATCAAGCGTGCCAATACGCGACCGCCTTCGCGTTGACCGCCAGGCACTTCGGTGAAATCGATAAACACTTCGTCGATGCCACGGTTTTCTATCACGGGGGCTATTTCAGCGATCGTCGATTTGAAGCGTTGCGAATAATGTCTGTAACGGTCAAAGTCGACGGGCAACAAAATGGCTTGCGGGCAGAGTTTGGCTGCTTTCATCAAACCCATAGCAGAACCCACACCAAATTGGCGCGCTGCATAGGTGGCTGTAGTGATAACGCCGCGCCCAACATAACCAGCAATGCGAGGAAAGAAGCTGAGTGCAATTTCGCCCAAGCGGTCTTGGAAGGTGTCTGCATCCCAAGCATCGTCAGGAAAAGCAGTTTGCAATTGGCGCAGCAAATTGTCTTCTTTGCGCCGTGCGCCGCCAATGACAACGGGCAGCCCTGTTAACTGAGGGTAACGCAACAACTCGACCGATGCAAAAAATGCATCCATGTCGAGGTGCGCGATACGCCGAATCAATGCTGTGGTTTAGGAATTAAGCAGTAGGAAAGGTTCCAGGCAACAAAATACTGGAGTCGACTTGGCCGATTTGTGTGCGACCACAAAACGCCATGCTCAAACTGAGTTCGTTGTGGATGATCTCTAAGGCTTTGGTGACGCCTGCTTCACCCATCGCGCCTAAGCCGTACAGCATCGAGCGGCCGATATAAGTGCCTTTAGCACCCAACGCAATCGCTTTGAGCACATCTTGTCCGCTGCGAATACCGCCGTCCATGTGCACTTCAATTTGCGAACCCACTGCTTGCACGATAGAAGGAAGTGCCTCAATACTGCTTTGTGCGCCATCGAGTTGGCGGCCACCATGGTTAGACACGATCAACGCATCTGCGCCAGAGCGAACCGCCAAACGAGCATCTTCCACATCTTGAATACCTTTAAGAATGAGCTTGCCACCCCAGCGTTGTTTGACCCATTCAACGTCGTCCCAATTCAATGCTGGGTCAAACTGTTGTGCGGTCCAAGCTGAGAGCGAGCTCATGTTCTCTACGCCACTTACATGACCCACGATGTTGCCAAACTGACGACGTGGTGTGCCCAACATACCCAAGGCCCAGCGTGGTTTAGTGGCGATATTGATGATGTTTGGAATGGTGAGTTTGGGTGGCGCAGACAAACCATTTTTTATATCTTTGTGGCGTTGTCCCAAAATTTGCAAATCAAGTGTCAAGACTAAAGCCTTGCAGTTAGCAGCCTTGGCGCGATCAATCAAACGCGCGATAAAGCCGCGGTCTTTCATCATGTACAACTGAAACCAAAAGCCTTCGCCAGCATGCTGGGCAACGTCTTCGATAGAGCAAATGCTCATCGTAGAAAGCGTAAAAGGAATGCCCATTTTGTTGGCGGCGCGCGCTGCCAAGATTTCGCCATCGGCGTGTTGCATACCAGTCATACCAGTGGGGGCGATGGCGACTGGCATTGCGGCTGCTTGGCCCACCATTTGCGTGGCGGTGGTTCGTCCTTCCATATTGACTGCGACACGTTGGCGTAGTTTGATTTTTTGAAAATCGCTTTCGTTCGCTTTGTAGGTGCTCTCCGTCCAACTGCCTGAGTCGGCGTAGTCATAAAACATGCGGGGGACACGTTTTTGTGCGAGAACGCGCAAGTCTTCAATATTGGTAATGACGGGCATGAAAGGGTCTCCTTGTTTTGACGAGAAATGTTAGCAACCGAATGGACAAGGCCGCTTTGTGCTTTGCACCTAGACCAAACGCACGAGGTGTCGGGCGATTTGCGCTTTCACTTGCGCAGGCGCTGTTCCACCCAAAGTGTTGCGCGCATTGAGTGAACCTACCAAACTCAAGCAATCGAAAACATCTTGCTCAATTGCGGCGTGAAAGGTTTGTAAAGTAGCCAAAGAAAGTTCTGATAAGTCTTTGCCTTGGGTTTGTGCGGTTTTGACAGCATGGGCGACTACTTCGTGGGCATCGCGAAAAGGCAAACCTTTTTTCACCAAGTAGTCCGCTAAGTCGGTGGCAGTGGCGTAACCTTTTTTGGCAGCCAATTCCATAGCATCTGCATTGACAGTCAAGCCGCCTTCTTTTTTGCCAGTTTTAGCGTTTGTTTGACCACCAATCATGTCGCTAAAAATGCGCAAGGTGTCTTTGAGCGTGTCGACCGT
>JBAXNJ010000206.1:0-3718 GCA_037133815.1 Betaproteobacteria bacterium | reverse complement strand
CGGCTTGGGTGCCTTGTGTAGCGAAGTAAAGGAGGAGAGAGGCGCTGATCAGCGCCTCTCGGGGGACATGAGCGTAACAAGGTGCCCAAGTCGTATGGGCCGTGCAACGCAATAAAAGCGCACACGGCGACCAACACAAAGCTTAGTGAAACTGCTCTTCCTCAGTAGACCCAGACAACGCCTTCACAGATGAAGAACCACCCTGAATCACAGTAGTCACATCGTCAAAGTACCCAGCGCCCACTTCTTGTTGATGCGACACAAAGGTGTAACCCTTTTCGCGCGCAGCAAATTCGGGCTCTTGCACCATGTTGACGTAGTGCTTCATGCCTTCGCCGTTGGCGTATGCGTGGGCGAATTGAAAGGTGTTGTACCAGTTGATATGGATACCCGCCAAAGTGATGAACTGGTACTTGTAGCCCAGCGCTGACAACTCATCTTGGAACGTCGCAATTTGCTTATCGTTCAAGTTCTTCTTCCAGTTGAAAGAAGGCGAGCAGTTGTAGGACAGCAATTTGCCTGGGCATGAAGCGAGCACAGCTTTCGCGAACTCGCGGGCGAAGCCGATGTCTGGCACACCAGTTTCGCACCATACCAAGTCGGCATAAGGTGCGTAGGCAACGCCACGACTGATGGCTTGTTCCAAACCGTTTTTGACACGGTAGAAGCCTTCTTGTGTGCGCTCGCCTGTCAAGAACGGTTTGTCGTTGGCATCGTGGTCGCTGGTTACCAAGTTGGCTGCTTCGGCGTCGGTACGGGCCAGCACGATGGTGGGCACGCCCATGACGTCTGCGGCGAAGCGCGCTGCGATGAGTTTTTCGCAGGCCTCATGGGTTGGTACCAATACTTTTCCGCCCATATGACCGCATTTCTTGACAGCTGCCAATTGGTCTTCAAAGTGCACGCCAGCCGCACCGGAGGAGATCATGTTTTTCATCAACTCAAACGCATTGAGCACGCCACCAAAACCAGCCTCGGCGTCCGCCACGATGGGCAAGAAGAAGTCGATAAAGTCTTTGTTGCCTGGCTCGATACCGCGACCCCATTGGATTTCGTCCGCGCGCTTAAAGGTGTTGTTGATACGGCGCACCATGGTGGGCACCGAGTCATACGCATAGAGCGATTGGTCTGGGTACATCGTCTCGGACGTGTTGCCGTCTGCAGCAACTTGCCATCCAGATAGATACACAGCCTCCAAACCTGCTTTGGCTTGCTGCATGGCTTGGCCGGCAGAGATGGCGCCGAAGGAATTGACATAGCCTTTTTTGGCTTCGCCGTTGATCAAGCGCCAAAGTTTTTCTGCGCCGCGCTTGGCCAATGAATGTTCGATCTGAACACTGCCACGAAGACGCACGACGTCAGCCGCGCTGTAACCGCGCTTGACGCCCTTCCAACGGGGGCTGGTAGCCCAGTCTTTCTCCAGAGCAGCGATTTGCTGGGTACGGCTTAGTTGTTCGTTGAGGGTTTGTGGCATTTTTCACTCCTAAAGGTTAAAAAGAAACTCATGTCAGCGCTCTTGGTAGGGAGCAGCATGGTGATCAGTCTAAGTCTTATAGAAGAGCTAGTAAGCATCATATGTCTTATATAAGAATATTATTTTTCGTATATTTTTCAACAACTTATTTTATATTTTTTGAATTATGAAGTTAATTTATCACAATACGATAATTTTTCTTTCGATTGTGTTTTCATAATTTCATAATTCAAAATTAATTTATTGCATTATGAAATTAATTGCAGCCTAGCCGCAAATAACACGTTAAATGCGACAAACTCCCCTCTCGAAAAAACTTGCGTTCTCGAGTGAAAAATATGCTTTTCCCCTTGGAAACTGCAATTTTCTCCAGTAGCATCAAGCCCGCTCGGAAGATTCGTCTTGGACCGGGTTACAAAAATCACTTCTAGAAGGAAATTAAAAATGGCAACTGCAAAAAAAGCACCGGCTAAAAAAGCCGCTCCTGCTAAAAAACCCGCTGCAAAGAAAGCAGCTCCCGCTAAAAAAGTCGTAGCTAAAAAAGCGCCCGCTAAAAAGGCTCCTGCCAAAAAGCGCACGCCCAACGCTGCGTTCATGAAAGCCATGACACCTAGCGCTGAATTGGCTGCAGTCATTGGCGCCACACCTGTACCCCGTACAGAAGTAGTCAGCAAGTTGTGGATCTACATCAAAAAGCACGGTCTGCAAGACTCTGTCAACAAGCGCAACATCAACGCTGACGACAAACTCAAAGCCGTATTCGGCAAAAAACAAGTCACCATGTTCGAATTGGCTGGCTTAATTGGCAAGCACCTGAGCTAAGCACCAGGTCTTCCAACGAATAAGGGCTGCCTTGGCAGCCCTTTTCTTTTTTCAACCCTTTTTAGATTTAGCCAGCCTAGCAATAGCCGCCTCACGAATCGTTGTGAGTGAAGCGCGGGTCGTGATCACGTCCTCATCGATCATCACCTCGATCAAAGTACCCTCTTTGCGGTCCATCGCCGCCTTGAAAGCCGCTTCAAACTCATCAGTGCGGGTAATACGCACGCCCGCATAGCCATAAGCCTGCGCCAACTGCGCGAAGCTCGGGTTCTTCAAATACGAGCCACTCGAGTGGTTGGGATAGTCGCGCTCTTGGTGCATACGGATCGTGCCGTACACGCTGTTGTTGAGCAACACAATGATGGTTTTGGCGCCATGTTGCACGGCAGTCGCCAACTCTTGGCCGTTCATCAAAAAGTCACCGTCGCCCGCAATGGTGAACACGGTGCGCCCCGTCAAGATACTGGCAGCAATACCGGCGGGTACGCCATAGCCCATCGATCCCGAGGTAGGCGCGAGTTGCACTTTGTGCCCATGCGACAAACCACGGTGCTTATGAAACCTATGTAACCAGCCAGAAAAGTTGCCGGCACCATTCGTCAAGACCGCATCGTCAGGTAACAGTTTGCTGATAACACCAACAATGGCTGGCATATCAATGTCACCAGGCAACTTCTGTGGCTGCATATTGGCGACGTAATCAGCATTGGCCTCTGCTGTCCAAGCTTGCCATGGCACATCCTTAGGCGCGTCGAGCACTTCCAAAGAACGCGCCGCCGCATTCATCGTGGCCATCATGGCCAAATCGGCGTGGTAGACACGGTTAAGCTCTTCTGCGCTGGAATGGATATGCACCAACTTTTGTGTCGGCTTGGGTGCTTGCAACAAGGTGTAGCCGCTGGTCGTCATTTCTCCTAGGCGGGTGCCAATCGCCAAAATCAAATCGCTGTCGCGCACCCTTTGCGCCAACTTGGGATTGATGCCGATGCCCACATCGCCCGCATACTGGGGATGGTGGTTGTCAAACGTGTCTTGAAAGCGAAAGGCGTTGCCCACGGGTAACTTCCAGTTTTCGGCAAAGCGCTGTAAGGCTTGGGCGGATTGCGGCGTCCAACCGCTTCCGCCGGCAATCACAAAAGGCTTTTTAGCGGCCAACAGCATCTCGCGCAATTGGCGCAAGCCGCCTGGATCGCACCATGCCTGCACGGCTTCGACACGCGGCACAGGACGCGCTGTGACTTCGCGCACCAACATGTCCTCAGGCAACACAATAACTACAGGCCCAGGCCGTCCATTCATGGCAGTAGCAAAAGCTCTGGCTACATATTCAGGCACACGCTCAGGGTCATCAATGCGCTCCACCCGCTTGGCCATGCCACGGGTGCTGGGGCCAAAGAAGTTGAAGTAGTCCAACTCTTGAAA
>JBAXNJ010000205.1:0-3731 GCA_037133815.1 Betaproteobacteria bacterium | reverse complement strand
AATGGCAAACCTCTGAGACTCCGCCGATACATGGTAATTTTGGAGCTGAATTACCGAAGGTATATCGCTGGGCTTACGATTTCAGCGTACCTGGGGTAGTAGCTGACTTTATACCGCAAAACATGGCGCCACAAGACGTCCAACGTGGTTAAGTAAGCAGCAGCCATGAACATCATTCATCATTTGACTACCAAGCCCTGGGAAGCCACGGGCGAGTTACCGTTGCTTGAGCGGCATTCCAATAAACAGAATAAGCGGGCTGCACTTAAAGTATTTTTAGGTGTCGTCACTGTTTTGTTCATGCTGTTAATCGTGGCATATGCCGGACGCATGGCATACGAAGATTGGCGACCTGCTCCGCAAATCAGGTTGCTGTGGGTCAACACACTGGTTCTGTTGCTGGGTAGCTTGGGACTTGAATTGGCCCAGTACGCTGTCAGGCGTGGCAAACAAAAACTACTGCATCAAAGTCTATTAGCTGCGGGGCTTTGCACCTTGCTTTTCTTGATAGGTCAAGCACAGGCCTGGCGTGAACTTGGCTCCTTGGTTTATTTTCAAGTGACCAATCCGGCCATTGCTTTTTTCTACATGATCACCGGTTTGCATGGTGTGCATTTAATTGGCGGCTTGGTCGTCTGGGGCCAAATCCTGATCCGATTGTGGAGAGGTTTTGAACTAGCGAAAGTTCGGCACAGTGTTGAGCTGTGTACCCTTTACTGGCACTTTTTGTTATTGGTTTTGCTTGTACTTTTTGGTTTGTTGTTCACGGGGAACAACTTGGACGAATTAATGATTATCTGCGGGATAAAGGGAAGGACCTGATATGACACACCCTGTTTCGACAATACCTATTCACTCTCCCATCTTGGAGCCTGGTATGAAGGGCCTTGTCGGTGACTGGTCGGCCGATCAACAGTCGTTCAAGAAGGTTCCATGGGGTAAAGCCATGATGTGGATTTTTTTGGTCAGCGACACCTTTATCTTTAGTATTTTCCTAATTTCGTACATGACAGTACGAATGTCCAGCCCTGAGCCTTGGCCCAATTCGAGCGAGGTGTTTGCCTTGACGATTGGCGGCAAGCACATACCTTTGATCCTGATTGCGCTGATGACGTTCATTCTCATCACCAGCAGCGGAACCATGGCCATGGCAGTGAATTACGGCTACCGCAAAGACAGACGAACTACCTTTGTGCTTTTGATGATCACCGCCATACTGGGGGCTTCATTTGTCGGCATGCAGGCATTTGAGTGGACAAAGTTAATTACTGAAGAGGGGATTCGGCCTTGGGGCAATCCTTTGGGTGCTGCGCAATTCGGTTCCGTTTTTTTTATGGTGACTGGATTTCATGGAACCCATGTCTCAATTGGAGTCATTTTGCTGGTGATCTTTGCTATCAAAGTCTGGCGAGGTGATTTAGAACACGAGCGGCCTGGTTTCCTGACAAAACGAAAAAGCAGCTATGAAGCGATAGAAATCGTCGGTTTGTACTGGCACTTTGTGGACTTGGTCTGGGTCTTTATCTTTGCGTTTTTCTATCTTTGGTAAGGAGAACACATGTCACAAGCAGAAAACCAACAGCACCCGATAGGTATTTATCTCAAGATATGGGTGCTACTTTTCGTATTAAGTACAGCCTCCTATATGGTTGATTACTTTCATGTGCAAAGCTACCTGCGCTGGTCCTTGATCATTGTCTTTATGTTGTTAAAGGCTGGATTGATCGTTGCAGTTTTCATGCACATGATGTGGGAGCGCTTGGCCTTCATTTATGCCATTTTGCTACCACCTCTTTTGATCCTAACTTTCATCGGTATTGGAGCCCTGGAAGCAGACTATACGTTCTTAACGCGCGGGGTATTTTTCTTCAAGAGCGCGCTCTAAAAAAAGATTAATAAAACTAGAGCAATTTTTATTTCATTGGCATTGAGTAATTGGAGGGTCACGCATGGCAAAAAAATACCTTGTACACACCGCGGTAATTTCAGGATTTTTTATCGGTATTGCCTTGTTTGCCTATCTCCTTGTATCGCATCATATGAGCATGTCAAATAGTGTCTTGTATAGCCGAGATGGCTTGCTTAGAAATGGACTCAGTGTGATCGAGCGTATCAAACCGGTTGGTAAGGTTGTCATGGAGTCGCCTGCAGAAGTTGCTGTACCAAACGTTTCTACAAGCGCTGTCTCACCTATACGAGACGGTGCTCAAGTTTTTAGCCAAAGTTGTGCGGCTTGTCATGCTTTAGGTATTGCAGGTGCACCCAAACTGGGTGATCAGGCGCAGTGGAAGGGCCGATTGGCTAAAGGGACCAAGATTCTTTATTTGAATGCCCTCAATGGGATAACTAGTTCGACTGGGGTAATGCCCGCAAAGGGTGGAAATACTGCATTGACTGATACAGAAGTGAAAGCCGCTGTTGACTATATCGTGGCAAAAGCAAAGACAAATTAAGTTGAGGCTAATTTTTAACTAGGGGTGCCCTATGAAGCTGAACAGAAGTTATTTTATTGGTCCGAGTCTGGACGATTTGGAGCTTTTTGAGGAGCAACTAGAGGATGCTGGCATTTCCACGCCTCAGATTCATGTGCTGAGCTTGGATGATAAGAGCTTGTCAGATCATCCACACCTGCATGAAGTCCAATCACTCATGAAGCAAGACATAGTGCACAAGTCGATACTAGGCGCGCTGGTTGGTATCGGCTTGGCTAGTTCGATGCTCATGATGGCCTTTAGCTTTGAATTGGTAAGCACATCAGCAGGGTGGATGCCATTTGTTTTACTCTCGGTTGTAATTTTAGGCTTTAGCACTTGGATGGGCGGCTTCATTGGGATTCAGACACCAAACTATAAGTTAGCTCGATTTGAAAAAATCTTAGCGCAAGGAAAACATGTTTTTTTCGTTGATCTAGAGCTTGGTCAGGCTCAGATATTAGAAAAAATTCTAAAACTCCACCCAAATTTGGAACGGGCAGGAACCGAAGATGGTTCCCCACACTGGCTGGTGAGTTTGCAGTGCAAAGTGGGAATGATTCGTCACTCATAGGTAGAGAGGTTTTTTCTACCTGTATCAAATCTAATCTATGCCGACCATTATTTTACAAAATCCATTGATTGTTCTAGGTCAACTTTATGCGCTGACTAAGCCTAGAGTGCTACAACTGATTGTCTTTTGCGCTCTCGTGGGTATGGTGATGGCGGTACCGAGCACACCAACTTTTAGCGAAATCCAACGCGCCATATTAGCCTGTGCAGGCATCTGGTTGGTTGCTGGAGCAGCCGCTGCCATCAACTGTTTAGTTGAAAAAGAAATAGATGCCAAGATGAAAAGAACCGCATGGCGACCCACGGCTCAGGGTCAAATTGATAGCTTACTTATTTTGTTATTTTCCTGTGTAATCTGCGCAGCTGGTTCGGCTCTGTTGTATTTCTGGATCAATCCTCTAACCATGTGGCTTACCTTGGGTACTTTTTTTGGATATGCGGTGATTTACACAGTTATATTGAAGCCACTCACGCCACAAAACATAGTAATTGGGGGCTCATCTGGTGCGATGCCACCTGTGCTGGGATGGGCCGCTATGACCGATCAGGTAGGACCCGAAGCTCTTCTACTCTTTCTCATTATTTTCTTATGGACTCCACCACATTTCTGGGCATTGGCACTTTACCGAATTGATGAATACAGGAAGTCGGGACTACCTATGCTGCCTGTGACGCATGGGGTTGAAT
>JBAXNJ010000204.1:0-3734 GCA_037133815.1 Betaproteobacteria bacterium | reverse complement strand
TCTTCACGGTCACCATAAAAAAATCGAAACCACGGGTCATTGGCCAGCGGGTGTGCAGTTCGCGCTTGTGTGGTCGTAATGCTGACCACCGCAGGTGCCGCACGTTTTGCTGCAGGGCTCATGCTGCCTGGCATGACGGTGCCTGGCGCATTGGAAGCCGCCTCCAACAAGGTCACACCTTGTAAAGAAGGGCGGCGATTTAACCACTCAGGCTTTAAGGTGACGAGCACAAACCACACCGCAAACAACACGGTGACCACTTGAGAAAAAAGCAACCAATAACGTTTCATACAAATTAGGCTAAGGACAACGCAGCTTGAAGTTTCGGAGCATTGCTAAGACGCACCTAGGGTGCGCTGCCAGGCGCTTCTGCTTCAGCCTCTGGCGCTTGGGTGTGTTTGATAAACAGTTGCGCCGCCCAAATACCCACCTCGTAAAGAATACACATAGGAATCGCCAGCGCTAATTGCGACACCACGTCTGGAGGGGTGATGACCGCGGCGATGACGAAGGCCAGCACAATGAAATACGAACGGAAGTCTTTGAGCTTTTGGATAGAGACCACATTCATCCTAGCCAGCACGATCACCACAATCGGCACCTCAAATGCCAAGCCAAAGGCTATGAACATGGTGATCACAAAACCCAAATACGCCTCAATATCAGGAGCGGCCGTGATGCTCTTAGGCGCAAAGCTTTGTATGAATTTAAAGACTTGGCCAAACACAAAGAAATAACAAAAGGCCACGCCAATAAAAAACAGCAAGGTGCTCGACACCACCAAGGGCAAGACCAGTTTTTTTTCATGCGCGTATAAACCAGGCGCGACAAATGCCCACATTTGGTAGAGCACCACAGGCAGAGCCATCAAGAAGGCCGTCATCAACAAAATTTTGAGGGGCACTAAAAACGGCGAAATCACCGACGTAGCGATAAGCGTCGCGCCAGACGGCAATTGGGCGATCAAAGGCGCGGCCAAGATGTCGTAGAGCGCAGCAGGGCCAGGGTAAACCGACAAGGCTACTGCCGCTACGCCAATGGCGATGCAGGCTTTAACTAAACGGTCACGTAACTCAACGAGGTGCTGGACGAAGGGTTGCTCGCTGCCTGCGAGTTCGTCTTTGGGGGTGCTGTCAGACATTCGGTTTTACACCGGGGCGAAACCTTGCTACGCGTGCCGCGCCAGACAAAGCCTTGGTACGCACACCCATGCGGGCTTTGTACCAATGAGGCGTCGCACCGCGCTTGATGCGCCATTTTTTCTTGGGGTTTTGATATTCGGGAACAGGCGTGGTGACGCTGGCCGCCCAACTCTCACCTGTGAGTTGCGCCGTGGTGTCCGCCCAGTCTTTCTCAAATTCGTTGCTGGCGGTTTGCACCGAACTTTGAACATCACGGGCAGCGTTCTCGACGCTGTCTTTCATCTTCTTTAACTCTTCCAAGTCCATAGAACGGTTGACTTCGGACTTGACATCGGCCACATAGCGCTGGGCTTTGCCAATCCAAGCACCCAAAGTACGGGCCACGGCAGGTAGTTTTTCGGGCCCAATGACAACCAATGCCACGACACCAATGAGTGCCATTTTGGAAATGCCAAGATCAATCACAGCGCACGATCACACACGTCTTAAGACTTGTGTTTGACTTCAACGTCAATAGTATTTTTTTCAGTGGCAGTTGGAGTACCGCCCACGGCAGGAGCAGGCGTGGCGGAGTTTTCTTCCGGAGGCGTTCCCCCCTCTTTCATGCCGTCTTTAAAGCCTTTGACAGCGCCACCAAGGTCTGAACCCAAATTACGCAACTTCTTAGTCCCAAAGACTAGCATCACAATGACTAGCACGATCAACCAGTGCCAAAGCGAAAACGAACCCATACGAAACTCCTAAATAATTAAACAGATTCTAATCAGCCACGCAACCAAGGGCGCGGACCGCCCATGACGTGCCAATGTAGGTGGTGTACTTCCTGTCCACCCTCTTTGCCGGTATTGGTCACAACCCTAAACCCCCCTTCAGGGTAAGGCCTTGCGCCTTCTTGCAATGCTAGCTTGGGCGCCAAGCCCATCATGCGGCCGATCAAGGCTTCGTGCGCTGGCTCCAATTGCGCCAACGAGGCGATGTGCAACTTAGGAATCATCAAAAAATGCACGGGCGCCCATGGGTTGATGTCGTGGAAAGCAAAGATCTCCTCGTCCTCATAGACCTTGAGCGAGGGGATCTGCCCCGCAATGATTTTGCAAAAAATACAGTTCGCATCTTGCATACTAGTCCTCAGCATCCTCTCTTTGTTGCGCTTTGCGCAGGGCTTTTTCTTCCAAACCGCTCAAGCCTTCACGGCGGGCTAGTTCGTCCACCACATCGGCTGGTGTCAGACCATAGTGCGCCAGCGCGATCATGCTGTGGAACCAGAGGTCGGCCACTTCATTGACCAACTTGGCGCGATCGCCGCCGTTATCAATGTCTTTGGCGGCCATCACCGTTTCAGTGGCTTCTTCGCCAATTTTTTTCAAAAATGCGTCGGGACCTTTGTGTAGCAAACGGGCGACATAGCTTTTTTCGGGGTCGCCGCCGCTGGCGGGCTTGCGCGTTTCGATAACGTCGGCAAGACGCATCAAAGTGTCTGACGTATTGGTTGGGTTGGAACGCATGGTGTTCACTTGTAAATAGATTCAGGGTCTTTCAGAACGGGTTCGCACGCTTGCCACGTATCGCCTTCTAGACGTTGGTAGAAGCAACTGTGGCGACCCGTGTGGCAAGCAATGCTTGGGTCGTGCCCTTCTTGCGTCACCTTGAGCAAGACCACATCGCTATCGCAATCGATACGAATATCGTGCACGGTTTGCATGTGACCCGACTCTTCGCCCTTGAACCAAAGCTTGTTGCGCGAGCGGCTGAAGTAGACCGCGCGTTTCAATTCAGCAGTGAGTTCAAGCGCCTCGCGGTTCATCCATGCGAACATGAGTACGTCGCCGGTTGATTGCTCTTGGGCGATGACGGGGACTAGGCCTTTGTCGTCGTATTTGATTTTGTCTAGCCAGTGCATGGTAGACATCTTATTGGAGCCGTTCAATTTGTTAAGTTGAAGCGTCCCGGAACGCTCTCAAAACCGTATTCATCCGCGTCTGATACCCAGCACCTTGTGACTTAAACCATTCAAGTACATCTTGATCCAATCGCAAAGAAATAGAGGCCTTGGGGGGTAACGGCTTTAAACCTCTGCGTACTATGCCGCGAACAATATGTTTGACATCAGCCTCAGGGTGCTCAGGTGTAGTTTTGACATTGCCGTCGCCAGACTCTAGGCGGGCCCAATCAGTTTTGGATTTCATCGAAGTAGATTTGCGACTCGCGCTTGGTGGCTTTTCGGAAAGAGATGAGGCGGATTTCATGTGCATTCTCCGTATGTACGACTGAAACAAGTGTGCCTACTAGCAATCCAAGTGTAACGAAACGCTGCTCGCCATAGGAGAAACGGTCATCCTCGAAAGTGAAAGTCGGTCCTACAAAAACCCTATGTCCATCCACAAAGTCGAGACCGTGGGCTTTGATGTTCGCCGCACGTTTTGTTTCAGACCAAGTGAACTTCATAGACAATTGTATATACGAAATGAATTTACATCGAACGACATTCATTACGCCGTTAACTTAGGTAGTTCCAGCGCGAATGGCTGGTGCATTGTCTTTTTGTCCCACTCAAAACAACGAACTTGCCATGTACCTCGTATCTCCTCAGGC
>JBAXNJ010000203.1:0-3744 GCA_037133815.1 Betaproteobacteria bacterium | reverse complement strand
AACCAGTCGCGGCAAGTGATGCGGTTGCCTGTCCAGTTATGGAAATATTCGTGTCCTACAACGCTTTCGATATTGGCGTAATCGGTATCGGTCGCGGTGGAGGAGTTGGCAAGAACAAACTTAGTGTTGAAAATATTCAAGCCCTTGTTTTCCATCGCGCCCATATTGAAGTCGCTGGTCGCCACGATCATGAAACGCTCAAGGTCTAAGCTCAAACCAAAGCGGTGCTCGTCCCATGCCACGCTAGCCATCAGCGAATTCATCGCATGCTCGGTTTTGTCTAGATCGCCAGGACGAACATAAACCTGTAACAGATGTTCTTTGCCAGAAGGGGCTCTGATGCGTTGTTCGCGACACACCAGTTGGCCTGCGACCAAGGCAAATAGGTAACAAGGCTTTTTATGTGGGTCGACCCATCGAGCAAAGTGACGCCCCTCTTCTAAATCACCTGTTTCCACTAAGTTACCGTTGCTCAAAAGAACTGGGTATGCCTTTTTGTCTGCCCGCAGCGTGACGCTGTAACTTGACATGACATCGGGACGGTCTAGAAAGTAGGTGATGCGCCTAAAGCCTTCTGCTTCACATTGGGTGAAGAAGGAGTCATTGCTCACATACAAACCGGTCAACGCAGTGTTTTTGATCGGGAAACAGGTGGTGAAGATTTCTAAGTTGATCGGTGCATCGACTTCGGGCAAGTTCTCAAGCACCAGTTTGTCACCGTCCATCTTGAACGAGGTGCCTTGGCCGTTGACCAAGACGCGCGCGAGGTTCAGGCCGTCGCCGTCCAAGCGCAGAGCTTGCGCTGGAACATCTGCATTCCGACGCACCATCATTTTGTTGAGCACGCGGGTTTTGGCGGGGTCCAGGTCAAACGTTAAATCGATGCTTTCTATCCAAAACGCGGGCGCGGTGTAGTCCGCGCGTTGGATCAAGGGGGCAGTGCCTTCACGGTACATGGGTGTGTTTCCTAAGTGTGGTCAATATGGTGCAGACTTGAATGTCTAAACACCTTGTTTGAGAGAAGCTTCGATGAAGGCGTCTAAATCGCCGTCTAAAACTTTTTGGGTGTTGGAAATTTCTACGTTGGTGCGCAAATCTTTGATGCGGCTGTTGTCCAGCACATAGCTGCGAATCTGATGGCCCCAGCCCACATCGGTTTTGGTGTCTTCGAGTTTTTGTTGGGCCTCTTGGCGTTTGCGAATCTCGAAGTCGTACAAGCGCGAACGCAGGCGCTTCCAGGCCACGTCTTTGTTGCTGTGTTGGCTGCGTCCGTCTTGGCACTGCACGACGATGCCCGTTGGGATGTGCGTCAGACGCACGGCAGAGTCGGTTTTGTTGATGTGTTGACCACCTGCACCACTTGCTCGGAAAGTGTCGGTACGCACATCGGCAGGGTTGATGTCAATCTGGATCGAATCATCGATCTCGGGATAGACAAAGACGCTGGCAAAGCTGGTGTGGCGTCCGCCCGAGCTATCAAAAGGTGATTTGCGCACCAAACGGTGCACGCCGGTTTCGGTGCGCAACAAGCCAAAGGCGTATTCGCCCTCAATTTTTATGGTCGCACCTTTGATGCCAGCCACGTCACCAGCGGATTCGTCTTCGACCGTGGTTTTGAAACCTTTGCGTTCGGCGTATTTCAAATATTGGCGCAACAACATGCTGGCCCAATCGCAAGCTTCGGTGCCACCGGCGCCGGCTTGGATGTCGAGGAAGGCGTTGCAAGGATCCGCCTCTTGGCTGAACATGCGGCGAAATTCGAGGTCTTCGATGGTTTTGACCAAAGACTGCGTGTCGGCCTCAATGGTGACGAGACCGTCGTCATCGCCATCAGCCTTACTCATTTCGAAGAGTTCGGTGTTATCGGCAAGCGATTGGGTTAGGTGGGTGATGGTAACGACGACACCATCCAGCATTTTTTTCTCACGCCCAAGCTCTTGGGCTTTTTTGGGGTCGTCCCAAACTTTGGGGTCTTCTAGCGATGCGTTGACAGTTCTTAATCGCTCAGATTTGGCATCGAAGTCAAAGATACCCCCGAAGTTCGACGGTACGAACTGAGAGGTCGGCCAAAGTGGTGCCAATAAGGTTGGTGCGTTCTGCTTCCATGGTGCTTCTTCTTTACGTGACGGGTACAACCTTGATTTTCTCACGCGCGCCAGAAGAGCTTCTTAGGCGAGGAATTCTTCGATCAGTCGGGCTAATTTTTCAGGTTGGTCGTGGTGCAGCATATGGCCCGCGTCTTCTATAACGGCGTGGCGCAGGTTGGGAACTGATGCGATACGCTGTTTGAATTCGTCCAAGGTGTATTTGTCTTTCCACCATTGCGTGAGGCTATTGGTATCGGCCATGGCGAACAGGGTAGGTGCTGTGATGCGCTCGTAGATGCCCAGCACTTCATCGACTTTGAACAACTGCGCGTTGATGATTTTGTGGGCGGCGTGGCCCAAGATGCGCCATTCACCTGCCGCATTGGGCTGCGCCCAATGGCTGGCCAACCAATGGGCTTTGTCACTACTGAGGCGTGGGTTGGTTTTCATCAGGCGCCTGGCTACACCTTCTAAATCAGCATAGGGTTTGAGGTCTAGCTCGCCTTTGTGCATGGTTTTGAGTTCGTCTATCCATTTGGCATAGCGCCCTGCGGCTTGGGCCGGGCGAGTGGCGGCCATGCCAAAGCCCTCAAGATTGATCAGTTTGTCTACGCGCTCAGGGCGCACGCCCGCGTACAAAGTGGCGACATGTCCGCCCATACTGTGGCCGAGCAAGTGGATGCTGCGGTCGCCGACATAGTGGTCGAGCAAAAAATCAAGGTCGGCGAGGTAGTCTGGAAACCAGTAGTTGTCTTGGTTGGGTGTGTCGGTAAGCCCAAAACCACGCCAGTCGGGCGCAATGATCCAGCGGTCTTGGGTCATCGCGTCGACGACAAACTGAAATGACGCAGAGACATCCATCCAGCCATGGACCATGACCAAGGGAGGGGTGTTCTTATCAGGCGTGCCCCATTGGCGCACGTGGTAGTTGAGTTGTCGTATCGGTACAAACTCGCTACGCGAGACTTTTTGAATTGGGTACATTGATTGAATCATAAGGACCCTAGAAATGTCTTCGCATCAAACTCACAACAACGTCCGTGCGACGGGCGATTTTTATGCTGCTATGCAGCAAGGTTTTGGTTGGTCGGTGCCAGCAAATTTCAATATGGCCCAGGTGTGTAGCCAGCGATGGGCGGCGCAACCTGATGCTGCCCAACGCACTGCGATCATCGAACACCACACTGGGGGTGCGCATCTCAGTTATAGCTTCTTGCAGTTACAACAGGCAGCAGACGATTTAAGCCTGCGCTTGCAATCCATGGGCGTGCAAAAGGGCGACCGGGTGGCCATTGTGTTGCCGCAACGCTTTGAGACGGCGGTGGCCTATATCGCAGTGATGCAAATGGGTGCGGTGGCAATGCCCTTGTCTTTGTTGTTTGGGCCAGATGCGTTGTCATATCGCTTGAACGACAGCGAAGCGGTGGTGGCATTGGTGGATGGCGCGTCGATTGACCAGGTGCTTCTGGTTAAGGGGGATTGCATCGCACTGCGTGAAGTGGTTCGCTTAGATCAGCTACTCAACCCTGAAACTTTCAAAAAATACAAAGCGTTGGAAGGCAAAGGTTCTCATAAAGGTACAAGTCCTCCCGCATTGAAAACCATATTTACTCCAGTCATTACCAAGGCCGATGACGCTGCTGTGTTGATTTACACC
>JBAXNJ010000202.1:0-3750 GCA_037133815.1 Betaproteobacteria bacterium | reverse complement strand
TTTCGCAGAAAAATTAGGTTCTGACCCCAATTTCCCTGCCAATTTCCCCTCTCCCAATTTATTTGCTTCTTCCACATACACATTCAACCGTCCGCCACCGCGCTTAATTGCCAACTCGATGGCCTCCAAAACACGCGGTTGTTCTGCATTTCCGTTTTTAAATCGGTCAGCTACTACATCTAATAGTTTGCGTGGGCCTGTGGGGGTCGCCACTTCGCGCTCTGCGTGCACGCGGGTAAAGCCACTGGCGCTAAGCCATTGCTCTACTTCTTGTGCTGTCGTATTAGCGGGCAACTCTACGGGAAAGGTGAATATCAGTCGCGCATCAGGTGACAAGCTCGCACTTCGGCGTTGCAGTTCTGCATAAATGGTTTGGGGCGTATCGTGCTGTACCGCTTGTGCAGTTTTTCGATCGAATAACTGTCCACTTCTGGCAACCAACAACTTCAAGTGATCGTTAATTTCAGTCATCGTGCCCACAGTAGAGCGTGAACTGCGAACAGGGTTGGTTTGGTCAATAGCAATCGCTGGAGGAACGCCTTCTACCTTGTCTACGGCAGGTCTGTCCATACGGTCTAAGAACTGCCTGGCGTATGCGCTGAAGGTCTCTACATAGCGACGCTGCCCCTCAGCATACAAAGTGTCGAACACCAAACTCGACTTGCCAGAGCCACTGGGGCCAGTCACCACTGTCAACTCACCAGTACGGATATCTAGATCGAGATTTTTAAGATTGTGCTGGCGTGCGCCACGGATGCGAATAGTGCCTGACATGGCGGGACTCTCTGAAGTGTGCGCAATATTCTAGGGAGTCCCACTCACATAGGTTGTCACAAGGGTTTTGCTTATTAATTCAGCAATTCATGAAAACAACTGCACAAAGCAAAACGCCACGAACCGAAGTCCGTGGCGTTTGAATAGCTTTAAAGCTAATGCTTACTTGGCTGCTGAAGCGTCAGAAGCTGGAGCAGTCGAAGCCGAGGCCGCTTCTGCTGGGGCTGCGCGCGTGGCGTCTTCGCCATGCTTTTCACCGCCCATATCCAAACTACTACCACCCTTGAAGATGACAAACATCGCCAAGGCAGCAAAGATCACAAAACTTAAAAAGATTTTCAGCATATCAATCGTTGGCGTAGATATCCACGTCCTTGGTCTCTTTGATGAACAACATGCCAATCACGAATGTCATACCCGCAACGATGATCGGGTACCACAAACCGTTGTACATATTACCCGTCTGCGCCACGATCGCGAATGCAGTGGTTGGCAGCAAGCCGCCGAACCAGCCGTTACCAATGTGATAAGGCAGAGACATCGAGGTGTAACGAATACGTGTGGGGAACATTTCCACCAACATCGCTGCGATAGGTCCATAGACCATAGTGACCAAGATAACCAAGTAAGTCAGGATGATGGTGACCTTGACTTTGTCGACCTTTTCAGGATCGGCCTTAGCTGGATAGCCAGCAGCTTTCAAAGCATCCGCAACAGCCTTCTTGAATTCGGCTGACTTAGCCTTGTTCTCATCTGCCGTCAAACCTTTGGCGGTGTAACCGATGATTTCTGCATCACCAATCTTGATCACGGCAGGAGTACCTGGTGTACCAGCAACGTTTTCGTAACTCACAGAGCTAGAAGCCAACACTTGCTTAGCAATATCGCATGAGCTTGTGAACTTCAAAGTGCCCGTAGGGTTGAACTGGAATGAACATTCAGCATCATCCACTGTTACCGTAACTTTGTTCTTTTGCTGTGCTTCGTAGAGGCCAGGGTTAGCAGCCTTCGTGAGCGCTTCAAAAATAGGAAAGTATGTCAGCACGGCCAATAAGCAACCCAACATGATGATGGGCTTGCGGCCGATCTTGTCAGAGAGCGAACCAAATACGATGAAGAACGGAGTACCGATCAACAAAGAGGCCGCCACCAAAATATTGGCTGTTGGGCCGTCTACTTTCAATGACTGTGTCATGAAGAACAAGGCATAGAACTGGCCTGAGTACCAGACCACCGCTTGACCAGCAGTTAGGCCGATCAAAGCCAAGATCACGATCTTGAGGTTTTTCCATTGGCCAAAAGATTCGGACAAAGGATTCTTGGAGGTTTTGCCCTCTGCTTTCATCTTCGCAAACGCAGGCGATTCGTTCATCGACAAACGGATGTAGACCGAGATGGCCAACAAAGCGATGGAAACGATGAACGGTACACGCCATCCCCAATCAGCAAAATCAGCTTCGCCGATAAGGGTACGGGTTCCCAGAATCACCATCAACGACAGGAATAATCCCAAGGTTGCCGTGGTTTGAATCCAAGAGGTATAGGCACCACGCTTGTCATGGGGTGCGTGCTCTGCCACATAGGTTGCAGCACCGCCGTACTCGCCACCCAAAGCCAAGCCTTGTAGCAAGCGCAAACAAATCAGAATGATAGGGGCTGCTACACCAATACTGGCGTAGTTAGGCAAGATGCCAACAATGAAAGTCGACAAGCCCATGATCACAATCGTCACCAAGAAGGTGTATTTACGACCAATCATGTCGCCCAAGCGGCCAAAGAAGATGGCGCCAAAAGGCCGGACGATGAAACCAGCAGCAAACGCTAGCAGCGCAAAAATGAAAGCCGAGCCTTCATCTAGTGCACCAAAGAATTGCTTGGCGATGATGGCTGCTAATGAACCATACAGATAAAAGTCATACCACTCAAAAACGGTGCCCAAGGAAGAAGCGAAGATGACCTTCTTTTCTTCACCGGACATGGGACGATTAACGTCTAATGTTGACATGTGTTCTCCTAAAAATTCGCCCTCGTTGTGAGACGCGATAAGGCATTTTATAGAAGAGCACTGACTAACCTTTTACTAAATCGCTTGCACGCAAGGGATAACCCTTACTAAATGTGCTGTGAGGAGCGAATTAATTCAAAGATAAATTAAGGTCTGCGGGTAATCCCAGGCTTTATTGCTTCTACGCTTTGCCAGTCAGTCTCAACAAACAGTGGGGCTTTTTCTACGTATTGGCGCACCATGGGCAAAGCATCTAGGCCCCAAAACAGTTTGTCATCGATTGCAAAAGTAGGCACACCAAACACACCTTTTGCAATCGCTTGTTCTGTATTGTTTTTCAGTTGGTTTTTGACTTGTCCCTCTTGCATGTCGCGCTTAGGTGCCAAGCCTTCAATTAGCTTTGCAAAGCGCTCCACATCATCCGCGGCTTTTCCGCCTTTCCACACATGGCGAAAGATGGTCTCGCACACATAACGATTGGGCGCGCCATCATCACTGCTCGCTACAGCCAAACGCAAAAGCGATAAAGGGTTGAAAGGATGCGTCAAAGGCATATCCAACGGAATGCCCATTTGTTTGGCTTGCCACAGCACTTGGCGATACGTCCATTCACGTTTACCTGGGATTTCTGCTGGGCCCATATGGCCATGGTGGTTAAGCACCGCACCAAACAAAATCGGCTGGTACACCACACGATGGCTGATGCCCATCAACTGCTTGGGCAATGATTCAAATGCCAAATAAGCGTAGGGTGAAATAAAGTCTAAATAGAAAGTAATGGTGGTCATGAAAGACTTTCAATAGCGATCACGCTTTGGCGTGGTGATGCAAGCGTTGCGCGATCAATCGCCACACGTCTCTCTTGGCATCAGGTGCACGATGGCCCCAGCCTGTAATTTCATCTAGGTTACGGAAGCAACCTTCACATAAACCCGTCGCCTCGGTCATACGACAAACTGACATGCAAGGCG
>JBAXNJ010000201.1:0-3762 GCA_037133815.1 Betaproteobacteria bacterium | reverse complement strand
GGTGAATGGATTGGTCTTGAAAACTATATCTTTCTAGCGGGTGACAGCGTCACCCAGCTAGCGCTTTTCAACACTTTGTTCTACACCACGATAGCGAGTGCTGTAAAGTTTTTCTTAGGGCTTTGGTTAGCCTTGTTGTTAAATAAAAATATTCGTTTCAAATCATTTTTCAGAGCAGTGATTTTGCTGCCCTATATCGTTCCCACCGCTTTGTCTGCCATTGCGTTTTGGTGGATTTTTGATTCGCAGTTCTCCATCATCAGTTGGGGCTTGGTCAAAATGGGATTGATAGACACCTACATCGACTTCCTGGGGGACCCATGGAATGCGCGGTTTTCTACGATCGCAGCCAACGTATGGCGCGGTGTGCCCTTTGTCGCGATCACATTGCTAGCCGGTTTGCAAACCATTTCGCCTTCGTATTACGAAGCCTCAGCGATTGATGGCGCCACACCTTGGCAACAGTTCTACCACGTCACATTGCCTTTGCTCACGCCCATCATTGCTGTGGTGATGACCTTCTCGGTTCTGTTCACTTTTACCGACTTCCAACTCATTTACGTCATCACACGCGGCGGGCCTTTGAACGCCACGCACTTGATGGCAACGCTGTCTTTCCAGCGCGCCATCTCAGGCGGTGCGCTTGGCGAAGGCGCAGCGATCTCGATTGCGATGGTGCCGTTCTTGCTCGCAGCCATCATGTTTAGCTACTTCGGCCTCCAAAGACGTGCATGGCAACAAGGAGGTGATGACAAATGAGCCAAGACCAAAGCGATACCGTTGGCATGTCCTATTTGGACAGCCGTTCACGCCAATTGTTTATGACTTATTTGCCGCTCTTGGCGTTTTTATTCGTACTGCTTTTCCCTTTTTATTGGATGGGTGTCACCACATTCAAACCCGATAGTGAATTACTCTCGCGTGACGGAAATCCTTTTTGGATAATTTCCCCAACCTTGGCACATATCGAGAAATTACTTTTTAAGACCGAGTACCCACAGTGGATGTGGAACACCGTCGTGGTGTCTGTGACTGCCACTTTCTTTTCTTTACTCGCCTCCGTATTTGCAGCCTATGCGATTGAACGGCTGCGGTTTTCTGGTGCTAAAAATGTAGGCCTAAGCATCTTCTTGGCGTATTTAGTTCCGCCCTCTATTTTGTTTATTCCACTAGCCTCTGTGGTGTTTCAAATGGGATTGTTTGACACACGCTTGGCCCTCATCCTCACCTACCCCACCTTCTTGATTCCGTTTTGCACCTGGCTGCTGATGGGCTACTTCCGCTCTATTCCTATGGAGTTAGAGGAATGCGCTTTGATCGATGGTGCCAACCGTTGGGAAATTTTGGTCAAGATCATCTTGCCTTTGTCTGTGCCCGGCTTGATTTCTGCAGGTATCTTTGCTTTCACCCTGTCTTGGAACGAATTTATTTACGCCCTCACCTTTGTGTCGTCGAGTGAAATGAAAACCTTGCCCGTCGGCGTGGTTACCGAATTGGTCGAAGGTGATGTCTACCACTGGGGCGCACTGATGGCTGGCGCCCTGTTTGGGTCACTGCCTGTGGCCGTGATTTACTCTTTCTTTGTTGAGTATTACGTCTCAGGCATGACCGGTTCGGTCAAAGAGTAATCAGGCTTTTTTCAGCCAGCGCACCAAGTGCTCGGCAGCGTCCGCATCGCCTAAGCCTGATTTAGCGGACGCTTCAAAGTTCGCCATTGCAAGTTCTGTCAGTGGAAGTTTTCTATCCAAGGTTTGCGCATGGGTGCGCATCGCGTTCAAGTCTTTGATCACCGTGTTGAGTGTGACGTTGACCGTATCGGACTTTCCATCAATCAAGGACTGTGCAATAAAAGCGCCACGGTTCTTCAACAAATTCGGACCACCAGAGGTCTCTGAAAAAATATCGACCACGCGTTTGGGATCTAAACCCAACGGTTGAATGAGCGACAAAGCTTCGGCAAAGGTGTGCCAATACACCAGCAAAGGCAAGTTGATGGCGAGTTTCATCATCGACCCAGCGCCGAGGTTACCGACATGCTCAACCCTCTTACACATTTGCTCTAGTAGCGGCCTGGCAATTTCTAAATCTTCTGCACTGCCGCCAACAAAACCAATCAGCTTGCCTTCTTTTGCGGGGCCGATACTGCCACCTACGGGGCACTCCAAATATTTCACGCCTACTTTGGATGCCTTCTCTGCCATCACCGCTTGTTTGTCCGGCGAGACCGTGCTCATCTCGATGATGAGTTTGTCCGGAGCAGGTGCTGACAAGAGTCCATTCGCAGAGAAGTACACATCGTCAAGTGCTTGCTCATTGGTTAACAAACAAATCACGATGTCTGATTGTTGAATCAAGTCTCTGGCCGTCGGGCACCAAATGGCACCCAAGGCCATCGCAGCCTGGGCTTTGGCTTCGGTTCTATTCCATACCAAGAGTTCATGTCCAACCGACTTCAAACGCGCTGCAATCGCAGTGCCCATTTTTCCGGTTCCAGCGATACCAATCTTCATAGTTTTTTCACTCCAGTTTCATTTCACGAATCACGGCACGGAATTGGTCCATTTGCCGCTTCAAAATTGCGTCTTGCTCTGCTGGCGTAGACCCCACAGCCTCAGCACCTAAATCGGCAAGTCGCTTAGATACTTCAGGGTTGCGGACTGCCGCAACGATTTCGCGGTTCAAACGGTCCACGATGTCTTTGGGTGTTTTTGCGGGAGCAAACACACCGTTCCATCCTTCCAACTCCAAACCAGGAAAACCTAATTCTTTGACAGTAGGCACATCAGGCAAAACAGCAATGCGTTTAGTCGCCGTTGTCGCCAAAGCACGTAAGGTTCCAGCTTTGATTTCAGCCAATGATGAAGAGAGTTGGTCGCCACCCACTTGAATGCGACCAGAGAGTAACTCTTGCTTCAAAGGTGCAGCGCCTTTAAAGGGGACGTGTTCCATCTCGATTTTGGCGTCACGTTTGTAAGACTCACCCAAAACGTGCATCCCCGAACCAGGGCCAGTAGAGCCATAGTTGTATTGCAAGCTTTTATTGGTTCTTAATAAATTGGCTAACTCGCGCAGATCTTTGGCGGGAATGCTAGGGTTGGCAGTCCAAACAAATGGCACGTAGACAGCGATAGACACGCCCGTGAAATCGGTATCGACATTGAACGGAGATCGGTTGTTCAATGCCTGCGCAACTGAAGACAAGGGAAAGGTGATGTTATGCATCAAGATGGTGTAACCATCAGGCGCAGCTTTCGCGACTAAGTCCGCACCAATCGCTCCACCGGCACCACCGCGGTTGTCGACCAACACGGGTTGGCCCATCGACTCGCTCATGCGCTGGGCCACGATACGGGCCACGATGTCGGTCGTTCCGCCAGCAGGAAAAGGCACGATCATTTTGATCGGCTTGGATGGATATGCCTGAGCGAGGGCCACGCTAGGGATCGCTCCTAGGCAAACCGTGCCCACCAAAATAGCTAACAGGCGGTGAATGGTCCGTCGATTGAAATGCATGATCGTCTCCTTGTAGAAATAGTAAGTATCTATTTGTCTCTCTTTTCACTATCGCACAGTGCCTTCATGGCCTTTGGTCCCTTAAGCGACAAAGACTAGGAGGGGTTTGCCATAGAGGGGTAATCCCCACTGACAAAAACGCAGGCAAATGCCATGATCTCCGCACTTTGTTTAGGAGACATTTACTATGACACGTCGCGTATTTTCTAAATCTTTACTAGCCCTCTCATTAGGCTTAACCCTCGTGGG
>JBAXNJ010000200.1:0-3780 GCA_037133815.1 Betaproteobacteria bacterium | reverse complement strand
GTTGCTAAGGACTATCCAGACCGACCAGTCAAACTAATCGTTCCTTGGCCTGCCGGGGGTTTAGTTGATATAGCTGGGCGTGTCACCAGCAAAACATTGCAAACATCTCTTGGTCAACCATTCATAGTAGATAACAAACTTGGAGCTGGAGGAATTCTTGGGGCAGATTCTGTAGCCAAGGCGCCTGCTGACGGGTATACGCTGTTATTGACAACTTCTGCTCTAAATATAAACAATGCCATAAGAATCTCCCAGCCTTATGACGTGGCAAATGACTTCGTACCAATATCCTTGATTGCTTGGTCACCATTTGTTTTGGTGGCTAGCCAATCACTGGGTGTGACGAGTGTCCAGGAATTGATTCAATTGGCAAAGTCAAAACCTGGCAAGCTTACATACGCTTCTGCAGGAGTAGGCTCACCAGCCCATTTGTCTGGTGAGTTGTTCAAATCTATGTCTGGAATTGACATTTTGCATGTGCCCTATAAAGGCGCACCTCAAGCAATGACAGATCTTATTTCAGGGCAAGTCGATTTGTTATTTGCTAATTCATCGGTCGCGCTTTCGCAGATCAAGGCAGGCAAGGTGCGACCCATAGCAGTCACTAGCTTGCAACGTTATAAGGGCCTACCAGATGTGCCAACTATGAATGAGGCTGGCGTTCCTAAATTTGAAGCTGACCAGTGGTTGTGTATTTTTGCCCCCGCTGGAACGCCTCCAGCAGTACAGGTGTTTTTGCGTAACGAATTCGAAAAATCACTCAATAATATTGAAGTACGCTCAACGCTTGAACAAAACGGAATGAGTGTTGCGGCTGCTTCTACTCAGACCGAATTAGCGGCGTTTCTCAAACAAGACAGAGAAAAGTGGGTGCGAGTTGTGAAAAGCGCAAATATCCCACGTGAATAATTTGAGTACTTAGCTAAAAACCAAGGATTTAAATAATGAGCACGAGTAATTCAGCCACTAAAACTTGGCCTACTTTTAGCGGCCATATTGCTAAGACTCTTGCTGAATCAAAACCGCACTGGAATGCGCCTAAACGCGCAAACATTGGTAGTCCAAATGTAATTGTTATCTTGATGGACGATATGGGGTATTCTGATCTTGGTTGCTTTGGGGGAGAAATAGACACACCGAATATTGATGCACTAGCAGCGCAAGGGTTACGCTTTACCAATTACACAACGGTACCGATGTGTACGCCCGCGCGGGCAGCCTTGCTAACAGGTAAAAATCCGCATAGCGTTGGATGTGGGTGGTTGTCTCACAACGACCCCGGCTTTCCAGGATACAAAGGTGAGATATCTCCGGATGCGCCGACGATTGCTGAAGTTTTACGACAACAGCATTACGCAACGATGGCTGCTGGCAAATGGCACAACACGTATGACCGCAATAATTTTCCAGGGGCCGACAACGCCTCATGGCCAGTTCAGCGTGGTTTTGACCAGTTCTATGGATTCATGGCGCCAGAGACCAGTTATTTTCAGCCTGACAACATAATGGAAGGTAACCAATTAGCCAGTGTGTTGCGTTATCCCGAAGGGTACTTCGCCCCAGATGACTACACATCGCGTGCTATTGACTGGATGTCGCAACATAAGAGTTGTTCCCCAGAAAAACCGTTCTTTCTTTATTTGGCATTTCAAACTCCGCACGGCCCTCTTCAAGCTAAGCCCGAAGATCTTGCAAGATACAAAGGTCGATATGACCAAGGTTGGGATGCATTGCGTCGCATCCGCTTTGACAGGCAGCGTGCCGAGCAATTGATTGAAACTAATGCAGGTTTTGCACCGCGTAATCCGGGTGTCCCTGCTTGGGATGACATGCCAAGCGATGAAAAGGCGTTGTTCTCTCGCTATATGGAAATTTACGGTGCACTGGTCGACAACGCCGATCAAAACGTCGGTCGGTTGGTTAAATTCCTGCGTGAGTCGGATCAACTTGATAACACGATCATTATGATCACATCAGACAATGGCGCGAATTCTGTAGCGGGGCCTAAGGGTGTTATGAACCTGATTGGCCGTAGAGTGGGGGCGCAAGAGAATATGGCGCTGAACCAGCAGTTACTCCAGCAAGGTAAGGTGGGAAGTCAAGACACTTATATTTGTTATCCCACCGGATGGACGCAGGTCAGTAATACGCCTTATCGTTTCTTTAAACGAACGCCCATGGCTGGAGGAATTCGTGTTCCATTAGTGGTTCACTGGCCGGCCGGCATTACCGATCGAGGTGCTTTGCGTCGCCAATGGGTTCATGTCACAGATATTTTGCCCACGGTGATGGCGCTGACTGGGGCGTCTGTGCCAGAGGTATTTAATGGTTTTGAGACGCGTGCGCTAGATGGGATCAGTTTTGCCGATGCACTCAAGAATTCCAATGCGCCGCAGAAGCGTGACTATCAATACTATGAGTTGCAAGGCAATCGGGCATTCATATCAGGCAAGTGGAAAATTGTCTCCCTACAAACGCCTGAAAAAGCAATCGATTTAAATAATTGGATGTTGTTTGATTTAGAAAATGATCCAGTAGAAATTCATGATCTAGCTGCATTACATCCCGAAATAGTTGCGCAACTTGTTGTCGAATTTGACTTGCAAGCTGGTACTAATTATGTTTATCCAATCGATAATCGGAATGAAAGTCGCAACACAACTTTTCCTCCATACGAACTTGATCGACTGCTTGTTCCTAGAGATTTTTTTAGAACGTCGCAATCTATTCCAGGCCTCGTTATAACGCCGATGGTTGGAGATCGTAGCTATATTATTCGTGCAGATTTTGATTGGAAATCTGAAAACACGGGTGTGATATTCGCCCTTGGTGATAGATTCTGCGGACTGACTTTGTTTGTAAGAAGTGGCGCCTTGTATTTTGTGTATCAATGGTGGCACAGTCCGAAGTCGTTAGCCCCAATCAAATTGGTCGAAGGCCCTCAAATATTCGAGTTCAGATATCAAGCAATTGGAGAAAGAAAAGGAATTGCCAACGTGACGCTAAATGGCGTTATTTGTTTTGTAGATTTGGATTTGTCCCCAACTCTTTTACGTATTCCAAATAGCGGGTTGAGTGTAGGTGTTTCTCGAAGAACTGCCGTGAGCGAACAATATGAAGATATGGGATCTTTCGAGTACTCGGGTCATATAGACCGTATTCGAATTGAGCCAGGAGATCTTGCTCCTAAGAGCCCGGAAGAAATTAGCGAAGAAACTTATCAATCCAAGCTTAGAGATTCATTGGATAAATTGGAGCGGTAAAAAAATCTTTAACGATTTCAACGCTCAATCACCGCAACCACGAAAAAGTAGTGTTTTCATAGATTTCCGCGCTACTCCCGTACTCATTGAGTGCCCAACAAGTGCGCGCCTCAAATCAGCACTAAAAGCGCTGGCGTGTCTGAAACAAAACTGTAGTCATTCAATCTATGCAAGCAGGAGATTACCTACTCAGATTTCCCTTTAGATTCCATCACGCTCTATGCCTGCTGGGATCAGGAGAACTGGGTGATCATGCTGTCCAGTGAGTATTGAATTTTTTAGCCAAAAAAGCATCCATAGTGGTCTGTATCAATGATGGCCAAGGCGACGGTGAGATTCTTTGCACTGGGAGAGGGTGCGTACAGATCCCACTTGCCGGATTGACGCCGCCAGTAGATTTTCCAAATGGCACCGGATTTGACATAGCGAAGCTTGACTAAGTAGTGAGTCCCTGTAAATTACTATATGTCACTGACCCACCATATTTTTCAAAGACTTAGCCACCTTCGGGTGGCTT
>JBAXNJ010000199.1:0-3792 GCA_037133815.1 Betaproteobacteria bacterium | reverse complement strand
ATCTGTGGATCATTGAGCAAATGGCTAAGCAGTTGGGCTTGAAATGGAACTACCACCACGTATCGGAAGTTTTCGACGAGATGCGACACACTATGCCAAGCATTGCTGGTATCACTTGGGATCGCCTTGAGCGAGAGCATGCTGTTACTTACCCCTGCTTAAAAGAAGGAGACCCAGGACAGTCCGTGGTGTTTGTAGAAAACTTCCCTCGTGAATCTGGTCGCGGGCGTTTTGTACCTGCAGACATCATTCCCGCTAATGAGCGACCAGACGCCCAATACCCTATGGTCTTAATAACTGGACGCCAGTTAGAGCATTGGCATACCGGAAGTATGACTCGCAGAACTGCCGTCCTTGATGCAATCGAGCCTGATCCTGTTGCTTTGGTACACCCATTGGATTTAGCTGATTTAGCTGTCCAACCTGGGGAGATCGTCACCATCCAATCTCGTCGAGGTTGTGTAAGTTTATATGCCAGGGCTGACGAAAGTTCGCCACGCGGATGTGTATTCGTGCCATTTTGTTTCTACGAGGCGGCTATCAACAAACTAACCAATCCCGCCCTTGATCCATTTGCCAAAATTCCTGAATTTAAATATTGTGCAGTCAAGTTATCTGCTGGGGGTGAGGTTTCTGAAACTTTGAGCTTTGGTGGCGGGCAGGGACACTCCGCTAGAATAACTTTCCCCGCATGATTTTTAAATCATTAGCATTAATTGGAGAATTAATTTATGCCAGGCTTACTTCCAAATATAGATCCTGACGGATTACTTGAGTTTTCTGTAGTCTATACAGACCGCGCACTCAACCATATGTCCGTTCGTTTTCAACATGTGATGAAAGACATCTCTTCTATCTTGAAAGAGGTTTACCACGCGCACTCAACCGCCCTAGTACCTGGAAGCGGAACCTTTGGCATGGAGTCAGTTGCTAGGCAGTTTGCTTCAAACAAAAAAGTGCTCATTCTTCGCAACGGTTGGTTCAGTTACAGATGGACCCAAATTTTGGAAATGGGTGCAATTGCCTCGTCTTCCATTGTTCTCAAAGCAAGGCGTGTTGACACGAGCAGTCAATCGCCTTGGATACCTTGCCCTATTGAAGAAGTCGTACAAAAAATAGAGCAAGAAAAACCTGCAGTGGTATTTGCACCTCATGTGGAAACATCTGCCGGCTTGATCATTCCGGACGACTACATTGCCAAAATGGCCGATGCAGTTCATAAAGTAGGTGGTCTGCTAGTTCTCGATTGCATTGCTTCCGGTGGCATATGGGTAAATATGGAAAAAACGGGTGTTGATATTTTGATCAGTGCTCCACAAAAGGGTTGGAGTGGCTCGCCTTCGTGCGCGATGGTGATGATGAGTGAGCGAGCTCGCACTGCCATTGACCAAACTACCAGTAGTAGTTATGCCTGCGACCTCAAAAAATGGCTCCAAATTATGGAGACCTACGAAAAAGGCGCTCACGCATACCACGCCACTATGCCAACTGACGCTCTTACTCGCTTGCGTGAAGTCATGCTTGAAACACGGGCTTACGGCTTTGATAAGGTATTTCAAGAACAAGCGCGTATCGGTAAATTAGTCCGTGAGCTTTTAGAGTCCCGTGGTTTTACAAGTGTTGCTGCGAAACCATTTCAAGCACCTGGCGTAGTCGTTAGTTACACCTCAGATGCTGAAATCCACAATAGCAAGAAATTTCTAGCGTTGGGCCTTCAAACTGCCGCAGGCGTTCCTTTGCAATGTGATGAACCGGCAGATTTCATGACATTCAGAATCGGATTGTTTGGACTAGAAAAACTCCACAACCCTGAAAGAAGCGTGCAATATCTTGCAGATGCACTAGATCAACTCAACTATGTTGAGAAAAAAATCACAGAAAAAGCTCTGGCCTAGTAACCATAAATTCTGCAGCGGTCATTTTGGCTCCGCCTGCTGGACGCAGGCGAAGTACTTCAATATGTCCACCTTGAGCATTCATACCGAAAGTGTGCTCACTTAACCGCAAGATAGTTCCAGGTTTCCCCATAACTTGTTCAAATCTTTGTGAAACATGCTTTTTGCAATCGAAAAGAGTTACCTTCTCTTGGCCTAATAGCGTCCAAGCACCTGGGGCTGGGTTGCATGCACGAATAAGATTGTAGATTTGGTCAATATGGTTTGACCAATTGACACAGGACTCCGCCTCCCTAAACCAACCTTGGTAAGTAGCGAGGCTTTCATCTTGGGTGATTTCAGTGTGCTTTCCAGCCAAAACCATGTCAGTGGCTTCTATCAATGCTTTAACACCCAGAGGAAAAAGTCCGTCAAAATAAACCTCACCTAAAGTTGCATCTGCTCCAATAGGAAATGTTTTTTGTAGAACAATCGGGCCTTCGTCTAAGCCATCCGTAGGCCTGAATATAGTTAGTCCGGTTTCTTTCTCTCCCATCGCAATAGGCCAATTGATTGAAGAAGGCCCTCGATACTTAGGCAGCAAAGAAGGGTGGTATTGAATGGTTCCGTGCTTTGGTATGTCAGCCAACCATTGGGGTACAAATTGGAGCACGAAAGCCATAACGCAAATATCAGCATTTAAGGACTGCATAGCTTGTCTTGCTGTATCGTCTTTTAAATTGGGCAGTTGAAACACAGTAATGCCTAATTTTTGCGCCGCCTCGCGCAAAGCATCAGGGCGTTCACTTGATTTTTCTAGTTTACAAAATACACCAACTATGGTGTGTCCTACAGCAATCATGGCCTCAATAACTGCCTTACCAAAATCTTGCTGTCCAATAATTACAACTCTAGCCAAGATAATTCCTTAGAACCAATAAAAAAATTAAACTACATATTCTTGAAATTGAAAATCCAACATCGCTTTTAGATGTGAATGAACACTTCACTACAAAACGCTAGCATTTTAGCCAACCTCCAAGAAAGAAACAATTCTTCCTTTTGCATAGTCTTTGTCATGTAACTCAAAGTCAGGGTGGGTATAAATGCCTAGGTTATTCATAATGCACTCAAGAATCTGCTTGCACCTTCGCGTCTTTGATAACCTTAGCCCATTTTTGAGTTTCATTACGGATAAATTCCGCAAAGCGCTCGGGCGAACCACCACCATCTTCTGCGCCGTAGAGATCAAATTTCTCGATCACATCAGGCATAGCCATGACCTTGTTCATGTCTTCGTTGACACGCTTGATAAATGCGGGGTTGAGTTTGGCTGGTCCAACCAATCCATACCAAGTCGTTGCATCAAAGCCAGCAAAACCTTGCTCGTCCATCGTTGGCACATTTGGGTGACCTTTGGCACGCTTGGTTCGAGTTTGTGCCAGCGCAATCGCTTTGCCGCTTTTGACATGCGGAGTAGCAGACGTCATGGTCTCAAAACAATATTGCACTTGACCGCCAATCAAGTCGGTCAATGCAGGGCCTGAGCCTTTATAGGGAATATGAAGGGCATCAATACCAGCGCGCAACTTAAACATTTCTAAGGCCAAATGTTGTGCTGAACCGCCTCCCGCAGAGGCAAAGCTAATCTTGCCTGAGTTTTGTTTGCATAAAGCCACTAAATCTTTTACCGTTTTAGCAGGTTGATTTTCATTACATATTAATAAATTAGGCGTTACGCCCACCAAGCCAATCGGAGAGAAGTCGCGCTCCACGTTGTAGCCTAATTTAGGTTGCAAACTAGTGGCTAACGCATGGCTGTTGATATGCGCCATTAGTAAGGTGCTGCCGTCTGCGGGTTGTTTGGCCACATAGTCTGCGGCAATCACACCGGCTGCACCTGCTTTGTTATCGATCA
>JBAXNJ010000198.1:0-3803 GCA_037133815.1 Betaproteobacteria bacterium | reverse complement strand
ATTCCCGCCGAAGATGAGGCCTTGCGTGGAGAGGTACGCAAGTTCTTAGCGGACACTGTAAAAAATATTCCACCTCATATCCGTGCGCGATCTTGGGCTGGTTATTCGCCAGAGTTCAGCCGACAACTTGGGCAACAGGGTTGGTTGGGAATCACTTTACCCAAAGCATATGGTGGTGGTGGTCGAAGTGCTTACGCGCGTTATGTATTGGTAGAAGAGTTTCTAAATTTTGGTGCTCCGGTTGGGTCACATTGGATTGCCGATCGACAAAGTGGCCCGCTGATTTTGAAATACGGAACCGAGGCGCAAAAAATACGTTATCTGCCTGCGATCTGTCAAGGCAATGCGTTCTTTTGCATTGGTATGAGTGAGCCGAACTCTGGTTCAGACTTGGCTAGTGTTCGAACGCATGCCACGCGCAATGAAGATGGCTGGCTTCTCAACGGACAAAAGATTTGGACGACTAATGCGCACCATTGCCATTTCATGATTGCTTTAGTTCGAACCAGCGGTGAACCTACTGATCGTCAAAAAGGGTTGTCGCAACTGATTGTCGACTTATCTCTTCCGGGGATAACGATCCGACCTATTACTGATCTATCAGGAGACAGCCACTTTTGCGAAGTTTTTTTTGACAACGTTCAACTCTCACCAGATGCATTGATCGGAGCAGAGGGCGCTGGGTGGGATCAAGTCATCGCAGAATTAGCCTTTGAACGCAGTGGCCCAGAGCGCTTGTACTCCAGCATCGTCTTATTTGATGAGTGGCTTGCCTACATTCGCACACCGCAGGGACATACGCCCCAAGCGCAACGACTTGCAGGAAAAATTGTCTCTCAACTTGCACCTTTACGCGCCATGTCAATTGCTATCACTGAGCAACTCGTGCGCGGTGAAAGTCCTGTGATTGAGGCGGCTTTAGTAAAAGACTTAGGAACGGGTGTTGAGCAGTACATCCCAAGCGCTATTGCAGATGATTTGTACTCGCGAAATAGTTCTGAGATACCTTTAGAACTTTTGCGAACACTCAATTATGTGACGCAAGTTGCGCCTAGTTATTCTTTACGGGGGGGCACGCGTGACATTTTGCGCGGCATGATCGCTCGCGGTCTAGGTTTGCGCTGAGCAGGATGTACTCGAAGATGGGAAATTTATGAGCAATCTATTTACAGACGCGTTGCGTCAAATCCTCGCTGACCATTGCTCAACGGATGTGGTGCGTCAAATAGAGATACAGCCTGACCCGCATACATTGTGGGACCAACTTGATGAAAGTGGCTTTGCCAATGTGTTGCTTGCAGAATCCAATGGAGGCGCAGGCTTGTCGTTGCGCGAACTCTTTCCATTACTTGAACTTTGTGGCCAATATGCTTTACCGCTTCCCTTTGGAGAGACCATCATGGGGCGAGCACTCCTTAGTGCGGCAAACATCACCTGTCCTAAAGGATTGATCAGTTTGTCGCAAGCTCGGATGGTCAATGGGGTTATGCAATGTAATGCTGTGCGCGGCGGATCGGTCAGCAGCCACGTTCTTGTTTGTTTTGATGGTGAGATACGTTTACTCTCTTCATTGCAAGCGCAACGCACGCCAGATATATGGTCAATGGACGCCACATTAATGTGGAGTCACGAACAATGGAAGCAGGCGCCAATCATTAGTAGTGCTGGAAGTTTGCTGGAAATCCAAGCGGCAGTTTGCTCGGCATATATATCTGGCGCTTTGACACATGTACTGGATACAACATTGCAATACGCAGGTGAGCGTCGGCAATTTGGTCAACCTATTGCAAAATTTCAGGCAATACAACACCAACTCAGTGTGATGGCTGAGCATTGTTTTGCAGCGCGTATGGCGGCGCAAATGTGTTTTCAGGTGCAACAGCTTCCGCTTGAACCCTTGCGCGTGGCAGTTGCCAAAGCCCGAACTAGCGAGGCCGCATTAGAAGTTGCTTCCCTAAGCCATTCGGTGCATGGCGCTATTGGATTCACGGCCGAATACGATTTGCAAATCTACACACGGCGTTTGCACGCATGGCGCCAAACAGCAGGCTCTGAATCGTATTGGCATGATGTGGCAGGCGCATATGTAACCAATAGCAATGACGCGTCACTCGATATATTGCGTAGCGCTACCGACTTCATAACAACTGAGAAAATATGAAAACAATATGACACCTTTTTTAAAAATTCAGCGCGATGGCGCTATTCAAATCCTCACGATGAGTCAACCCGAGACGCGTAATGCTTTGACTGGTAATACCGCAGTAGATGAGTTGGTAGCGGCTTGCAATGCTATTCGTCTTGATACATCGATTCGTGTAGTAGTGCTGACGGCAGAAGGTCCTGTGTTTAGTTCGGGTGGAAATGTGAAAGACATGCTGCGCTTTCAGAACCAAAAACTTCTTCCAGAAACAATTCGAGAAGAGTATCGCAATGGTATTCAACGACTGCCGATAGCCTTATATAACCTAGATGTTCCCGTAATTTGCGCCATAAACGGTCCTGCTATCGGGGCTGGCCTAGACCTTACCTGCATGTGTGACATCCGTATTGCTTCTGAAAAGGCCACCTTTGCTGAAAGTTTTGTCAAAGTAGGGATCGTTCCTGGCGACGGTGGTGCGTGGCTTCTACCGCGTGCGGTAGGCATGTCAAAAGCTGCTGAGATGGCTTTTACGGGTGACTCTCTTAGCGCTCAAGAAGCACTTGCATGCGGACTTGTATCAAGAGTAGTAGCACCAGAAAAATTGATGGAAGAGGCATTAAATCTTGCAACCAAAATTGCCGCTAATCCAGGGGGCGTACTGCGAATGACCAAGCGACTTTTACGTGAAGGTGAAAGAAGTACTTTGGATTCACTGTTAGAAATATCCGCTGGATATCAAGCGATTGCGCACATGACGCCTGATCACCACGAAGCAGTCAATGCTTTCATAGAAAAAAGACCGCCTAAGTTTTCATAGCTGGTGGCAGCTTTGAAGTCGGCGAGGCCCAGCATGGATTGGGATTGTTCTGTGATTTAACCGTTTATTTATCTAACAGTATTCCAGTCTCACTGATATAACCTTTGGCCACGAGTTCTGCTTGTGCTTCAGGAGAGAACTCTGCCTGCGGTGCGTTACCCGCAATCACAAACATTAACCGATGGGTGCGATTCGGCTCGTTGTGGGTGACATTTTCAAAACGTCTTTGCACACCAGGTGGAAAGGAAATTACTTCACAGGGGTCTAGTTCAAAAAACTCAATATTCCCGTCTAACTCCCAAGAACAGCGCCACCGACCAGAAATCGGCATGAAGGTCTCATTAGTGTCGTGGTTATGCATCATGGGACCATGGCCAGGAAGCGCGTCACAAAAACCTAAGTTGAAACCTTCGTTGATTTTGATGGCTGCATTTTCGGCTGCCTGGGCTCCGACAGGCGAGACCAGAGTCGGATCTCCTTCGGGTGGTTGGAAGCCAATAATATTAATGAGTGTGCGGGTTGCACTTGGGTAACGACTGTCGGGCAGTCCGCCGTCAAACCCATTTTGATCAGATTTGAGCGCAACGCGTTGACGCATTTCCTCGACCGTAACGCGGTGGGTAGGAATTTTGTTCATGTCTTATCTCCAATTTATTTTAGAAAATTTAATCGCGAATCTCAACTAACACTTTTTTTATAATGTCCGAAAGGATACATCCGATTGCTTGGTATGTTTTATGGCAAGCTGGAAACTAAAACGCCCCGAAGGGGGCATAAATGGTAAATATCTGGCGGAAGCTGTGAGATTCGAACTCACGGAGGACTCACATCCTCGCCGGTTTT
>JBAXNJ010000197.1:0-3805 GCA_037133815.1 Betaproteobacteria bacterium | reverse complement strand
CAGCGGGCTCGCGTCATCCACCACATACACGCGAGAGAAAAGGATCGACTGATCGCGCACGCTGTCGAGCAAATTGTCAGCCGACAAGTCAACAATCCCATCCGCACCGGCTTGGGTGACCAGAGCTGCCTTGGCTGGGTTGGCAATGCCAGCCAGAACGCGCAGGCCATAAGCCTTGGCCAATTGGATGGCCGCCAAGCCCACCGCACCCGATGCGCCCAAGACCAAGACGGTTTCACCGGCCTTGGCGCGGCCTCGCTCACACAGGGCAAACCAAGCGGTGTCATAGGCCAGTGCCATGGCCGCCGCATCGGTAAAGGCCAAGTGGGGCGGCAAGACAAAACAATCTTTGGCCTGGACGGCAATTTTTTCTGCGTAGCCACCTTGTTCGGCCAGGGCCAATACCCGATCTCCCACATTCAAACCCGAGACGCCCGCGCCAAGGGCTGCGATGACGCCCGTGGGCAGTTTTCCAGGGATGAAGGGCCGTGGGGGCAAGAATTGGTATTTGCCACTGATCACCAAAAGGTCTACAAAATTTGCCGCCGTGGCTTCAATGTTGACCAAGACCTCACCGGGCGATGCGACTGGGTCGGCCACGGTTTCAATGACCAAGTCTTCGATTGCACCAAATTCTCGAATATTCACTGCACGCATGATGTTGTCCCAAGGTTTTTTAAAATGAAGACCAAAAATTCGTTTATTCAAACATTGTTGAAAGTGCTGAAGCTGCCGCGTCCCACCGCCAACAAAGGCGTGTTGGGTCCTGTGTTGATTTCAACGTCGGCACGCCCCACTGAGCGCCCGACCCTGAGTGTTTTGGCGGTGATGATCAAATCCACACCGGGCGCGGGTCTCAGGTAATCAATGCGCAAATCAATGGTTGGCACCATGTGGCCAATTTGAACGGCCACGGCCGCATGGGCCGCCATGTCAATGATTGCGGCCATCACTCCGCCGTGGATCTCATCGCTGTCAAAGCTTCGGCGAAAGCTCGGCTGAAACGGCAAGCGCAGCACCACCACTCCCGTATCTGGGTCGGCGGACACCGCTTGGGGGGAAAAAAGGGCGTGAAAGGGCGGGTGATCGAGTTCGTGCTGAAGCCGCTTAAGGGCCAAGGCTTGTCGACTTATCCCAGCGTCTTGGGGGGCACTTGGCGTGGTCATGGGAGAAATCATGTATTCACCTTGTCCAGTGGTTCAAAGCGAACGGCGAGAGGCTTGAGTTTGCCCAATTTGATGTCTTGCGCCATGTCTCGTTTATAGATTTTACCGCTCGCGGTGAGGGGAATCTCTGGTAATTCAAGGTAGTACTCAGGCATATCATAGCGCGAGAGGCCTGCTTGGTCCAAGTGGCTCAATAAGTCGTTTGCCTTTAGCTCTGGTCCAGCTCGGGTCATGACGGCAAGACAGACTTTTTCTCCCAAGCGCGCATCGGGCACAGGGAGAACCGCCGCACGCAGCACCAAAGGGTGCTGAAGGGCTAAATTTTCGATTCGACTCGGATAGATGTTATGGCCACCTCGGATGATGAGGTCTTTTTTGCGCCCGGTGATGACAATATAGCCCTCAGCGTCTAAGAGCCCAAGGTCGCCCGTCATGAACCAGCCGCTTTGGTTGAACGCTTCTTCGGTTGCTAGTTGGTCATTGAAGTAGCCCAGCATCAGGCTTGCGCCGCGTGCACCGATTTGTCCGATCTCGCCAATGGGGAGTTCTTGCTCAGGATTGTCCGTTGAAAAAATTCTCACCTCATAGCCAGCACACGCCCGTCCCGAGGTCTCAATGATGCGTTTGGGCTCGTCGCTTGGCAAGGTGTAATGGTGTGAGCAGCCTTCGGTCATGCCATAACCGCTTTGGGGTTTGACGCCGTAGGACAAGAGCTTGGCCACCAACTCTTGCGGTACCGAAGCCCCCGAGATCCGAAACCCTTGCAGGCTACCCAAAGAGGCAATGCCGCGCTCTTGCAATTCGGCGAGCAAATCGATTGCATGGGTCGGCACGCCAAATAGGAAGGTGGCTTGAATGCCCAAAATGCGGTCGAGCAAGCTGGTATTTTTGTCCAAATCATGGACCACAAGCTCGCCCCCGCTCAAGAGCGCCACGACCAAAGCGCCAAGTCCCAGATTGTGGCTAAGCGGGCTTAAGGTGTAGATCACCGACGCGTTGGTAAAGTGCCAATCGTGAGCCATGGCACGGGCGTTGGCGAGCAAGGTGTTGTCGCTGTGCATGACGCCTTTGGGGACACCGGTGGTGCCTGAGGTGTAAGCCAAGTAGATCACGCGGTTGGGGTCAGTCGAAGGCGCGACGCTGGCGCTTTGATCCTCTATAGAAGCACCCAAGGCCTCTTTAAGCGATTGGCCGGTTTGAGCAGTGGCTTTCACACTCTCCAGCGCAACCGTGCTGCGCAAGGACTTGACGCTTTGGAGGGCTTCAAATATATCGTGACGTTGAGCGTCCGCGCCGTAAGCTCTTTCTGCGATAAAGGCGCTCGCTTTGGAGCGTTCCATCAAGTTGACGATATCGGCGACGGTATGGTCTCGGTGCAATGACAGGCAGCACATGTAAGCGTTTCTTGAGCACGCCAAGAGGGCAATGGCGGTTTCCACTCGGCTTGGCATCCAAACCCCCACGCGTTGCCCGTCTCTTACGCCATCGCGGTAGAGCTTGTCAGCCAAGACATCGGCCGCATCAATGAGCTGAGCGTAGGTGAGTCTGCGTTCACGGTCTTGAATGGCGAATGAATTTGGTTTGGACAACGCGTGTGAACGTGCCAAGGCATAGAGGGTGTGATCTTGCCAGTTGCCTTTTTCATAGAACTCATTGATTTGAGGTTGACCCAAGAGCGTCAAGGTGGTGTTTTTCATGAAATGCGAAGTTTGTGGATCGATGGAGAAAGGGGTCAGTTCTGGGTCAGAGCGCACTTTGGTTTTGTCGCGGGCCAGCCAACGGGGCTGACAGCAGCCCAGGCTTGACCATGTTCCAGACCGCCAAAGCGTGCTGCAGCAAACGCGTATCGCTGTGCCGAGGGCCGACCAATTGAACACTCACGGGCAAGCCATGGGGTCCCAGGTGTGTGGGCAGTCCAATGGTTGGAACATGCAACAAGGTCCACAGCGCTTGAAAACTCGGATCTCCTGCGTAGCTCAAACCAAGCGGAGCCTCGCCGTTGACGCAAGGGGTCAATATCGCGTCAAAGCCGCTCATCCATGAATCCATTTGCGTGCGAGAGCGCTCGACCAAGCGCAACGCGCTCAGGTACTCGGTCTGGGACAGGGCTTGTCCGCGTTGCAAAGAGGCACTGAGCTCAACGCTGATTTGAGAAGCATGGTGCGCCCATTCATGGGCCAAGGCATGCACGCGCTCATAGTCATTGATATGTTGGCGCGCCAAGGAGAGTTCGCAAAACTCATTTGGGAGTTCAACGTGTTCAATCTCAACACCAGCATGCTGCAAACTGGATGCGGCCAAGGCGAGCGCTTCACGGCTCTCGTTCAATGCCTTGTCCCACATGAAGGTCTGGCATAGACCGATCCGCACAGGCTTTCGCGCTTGAAGAGGCGACGTCGATCCTTTCGTTAAAACACCATAAACCATGGCGATGTCGTCCAAGGACCTTGCCATCCAGCCCAAAGTATCGATGCTCTCTGCTGCGAATTTAAGTCCTGCTCGGTTGATGTGACCGTGGCTCGGTTTAAATCCAAAGACACCGCAATAAGAGGCGGGGCGCAGCACGGAACCTCCAGTTTGGGTACCAAAGGCAATGGGTACCATGCCATCGGCCACCGCTGCGCCTGAGCCGCTTGATG
>JBAXNJ010000196.1:0-3809 GCA_037133815.1 Betaproteobacteria bacterium | reverse complement strand
GCGCCACGCCGCTTCAAGTGGTCCGCATGAAAACAATGGCGCACCATGTCACGCTCCATACGTAACTCGTCAGCCAAGCCCATCGTTCTGCCGCGGCGAATTTGCTCCAAACTCACTGCCAACAACAATGGCGAGCGTTGTCTGAGCGCTTTGAGAGTCTCGGCAGCCCATCCTTCAGGTTGTTGGAGCACCAACTGGCCTAAAGCATTGACCATTTCAGTGACCGTGGGCAAACGAAATATGGTGTCAATCTGTGCATCCCACCAAGCAGGTTTTGAAGATGCTGTACTTGCAGCATGCCCATGACTTGCTTGTGAATTGGCATCAACAACAGCATGCGTGGATGCCTGTTCTTTGACCCAAGCAATAACGTCCTCTCCCTTGGTCCATTTTTGACTTTGCAATCCACTCCACAAAGCAGGCAAGGCTTCAGAGGGTATGCATACATCTGCTAAATCCACCAATAGAGAATCTGCACCACGCAACAATTGCCCAGTGAGTGCAAGGTACTCACCAGTGTTACCTGAGCAACGACTTAAGAAATATCCCCCGCCGACATCTGGAAACAATCCAATCTGTGTCTCAGGCATCGCCATTTGCGTACGCTCTGTGACGACCCGCAGCGCAATCCCTTGGCTCAATCCCATGCCTCCACCCATCACCATGCCATCCATCAAAGCGATGTAAGGTTTGCCATAAGTGTGAATGATGTGGTTGAGGTTGTATTCCTCTGTAAAGAAGTCTTCTAGGCTAGCATCGCCAGATAAGGCGGCTTGGTGAAAGTAGCGGATATCTCCGCCAGCACAGAAAGCGCCAAATGGGCCTTCCTTGTTACTACCGCGAATAACAACGGCCAAGACCTCTGAATCATTTTGAAAACCAAGTAGAACGTGCGTGAGTTCTCTGACCATGGGTAGAGATAGTGCATTCAACGCTTTAGGGCGATTTAAGGTGATAAAGCCAATCGATCCGATTTTTTCCGACACAACTTCTTCGCTATACACATTCATGACTTTGTTGACTCCAAAGATTTAGTTTTCATGCCGTAGGCATTCACCACCAGTGCCACGATGACCAAGGCGCCACCACTGATCACACGTGCGCTTGGTTCTTCACCAGCACCGACCCACGCTAAAAAAATTCCAAATAAAACTTCAAGCAGCGAGAGTAGAGAAATTTCAGGTGCAGACAAGATTCGCGCACAAAACACCAGCAAGGTACAGGGCAAAGCCAATTGCACCAAGCCTAACAATGCCAACCAAGCGATATCGTGGGGGCTGGAATGCAATGGCCAAGCAAGCACCAAGGTGAGGAATCCGGATATCACAGCGCCCACTAAGACTGCAGGCAGTAGATCCAAAGAGTCACCCGTTTTTTGGGCTTGCTGCACTACACACCAGTTAACCGCAGCGGCAGTGGGTACTAAGAACCCAATTAAAGTTCCCCATGGCAATCCCGCTAGGGTTAATGCACTGGAGGTAGAAGTAACTGATTGGGGTTCTGCATACATCCAGAACATTCCTGCACCAGCAATCACAATTGCGATCCAAGTGGGAAGTTGGATGGATTGTTTATAAAAAACTCTGGCTACCAAGGCCGTGAGCAAGGGTCCTACGGACATCGTCACCAAAACCTCTGCGACAGAAGCTAGCGTCAAAGCCACCATAAATGCGGTGAACATAACAGCCCAACACACACCGCTCAGCCATAACTGTTTGGGCGCATTAACTAAACGTTTTAAGACGCCTGGGCCTTGTAGTAAGCGAAGGAAAAAAGCCAAGCAAATAGCGGTAAAAAAACTTCGCCAAAAGGTCAATTCAAAACTTTGAACAGACTCCAACATCCGCGTGACAACACCCGCAATAGACCACATGGCCGCGGCAGCCACCATGGTCCAAACAGCGCGGTTACGAGTCCAACGCAAGATACGTCTCCTTAAATTTTGTTTTTCTTGCGCTCGTGTTCTTTTAAGAAACGCTTACGCAAACGCACACTCTTAGGGGTGATTTCGACCAATTCGTCATCATCGATAAATTCGACACCGTATTCCAACGTCAAATCAATGGGGGGCGTAATTTTTATAGCGTCTTCTTTGCCAGACACGCGGAAGTTGGTTAACTGTTTGGTACGGGTGGCATTGACCACCAAGTCGTTGTCACGGCTGTGAATGCCGACAATCATGCCTTCGTACACAGGGTCATTCGCTTTGACGAACATACGGCCGCGGTCATCGAGTTTGCCCAAGGCGTAGGTAAAGATCTCACCGTCATCCATGGAAATCAAAACACCGTTCTTGCGTCCACCAATATCGCCTTTGTGTGCCTCATAGCTGTCAAAGATGTTGGAGATCAAACCAGAACCACGGGTTAGGTTTAAAAACTCGTTGGTAAAACCAATCAAACCACGCGCAGGAATTCGGTATTCCAAACGCACACGGCCACGGCCATCGGGTTCCATGTTGACGAGTTCGCCTTTGCGCTCGCCTAAGGCTTGCATGACACCACCTTGGTGTGTTTCTTCAATATCAGCGGTGACCAATTCGATTGGTTCGTGGCGCTCACCGTTGACATCGCGGTACACCACACGTGGCTTCGAAACTGCTAACTCGTAGCCTTCGCGGCGCATGTTTTCTAACAAAATAGTCAAATGCAATTCACCACGGCCCATCACTTCAAAAACGCCCTCTTCATCGGTCTCATTGACGCGCAAAGCCACGTTGTGTTGCAGTTCTTTTTGTAGACGGTCCCAGATTTGACGACTGGTCACAAACTTGCCTTCACGTCCGGCTAAGGGGCTGGTGTTCACGCAAAAGTTCATGGTCAAGGTGGGTTCGTCCACCTTCAACATAGGCAAAGGC
The DNA here is from genome assembly GCA_037133815.1 of Betaproteobacteria bacterium. Classification (GTDB taxonomy): domain Bacteria; phylum Pseudomonadota; class Gammaproteobacteria; order Burkholderiales; family Burkholderiaceae_C; genus Limnohabitans. Next base: position 952 of record JBAXNJ010000196.1, on the reverse strand, counting down.
GCTGGATTCAAAGGGTCGGTGATGGTGACACCGATTCCGACATCCGTAATGCCGTTGATCAATACGATGTCGCCTGGGCCAGCTTCCGCCGCTTGCACGCGCTCTAGACCTTGGAATGTCAATACTTGGTTGACACGCCCTTTGACAGGCTTGCCATCTACACCTTCCATCACCACCACATCCATCATGGGTTTGATGGTGCCTTGGCTGATACGGCCGACGCCAATACGACCTACGAATGTAGAGAAATCAAGCGCAGAGATTTGTAATTGCAAAGGTGCGTTAGGGTCACCCTTTTGCGCTGGCACATGCTTCAAAATCGTATTGAACAAGGCCGACATATCAGGGCCCCACTGCTCGCCATGTGCACCTTCTTCCATCGACGTCCAGCCATTGATACCGGAGGCATACACCACGGGGAAGTCGAGTTGATCGTCAGTTGCGCCAAGTTTGTCAAACAAATCAAACGCTGCATTGACTACGAAATTTGGACGCGATCCTGGTTTGTCAACTTTGTTTACTACCAAAATAGGACGCAGTCCCAAAGCTAATGCCTTCTTAGTCACAAAACGGGTTTGTGGCATGGGGCCTTCTTGCGCATCGATCAACAACACCACACCGTCGACCATCGACAACGCGCGCTCAACTTCACCGCCAAAGTCCGCGTGACCGGGGGTGTCGACGATATTGATATGTGTGCCTTCCCAGCTCACCGCACAGTTTTTAGCCAAGATGGTGATGCCACGTTCACGCTCAATCGCGTTGTTGTCCATCACGGTGTCTACAATTTTTTCGTGTTCGGCAAAGGTGCCTGATTGGCGCAAAAGTTGGTCAACCATGGTGGTTTTGCCGTGGTCCACGTGCGCGATGATCGCAATATTGCGAATTTGTTTACTCATACTTCACTCTCCAAAATGGTTTGTATTTCTATGGGGCTTAATAAGCGCCCAGG
>JBAXNJ010000195.1:0-3813 GCA_037133815.1 Betaproteobacteria bacterium | reverse complement strand
GTCACATCGATGATGCGACCGCGAAAAATATCGGCCATGCGCTTCATTTCTTCGCGCTCTTTGCCAACGGCGCGCACTTTGACGAGCATCAACTCGCGTTCGGTGTAAGCGCCTTCGGTCAGGTCGACCACTTTCACCACTTCGATGAGGCGGTTCAAGTGCTTGGTAATTTGTTCGATCACGTCATCGGATCCATGGGTTTGGATGGTCATACGTGACAGGCTCAGGTCTTCGGTGGGTGCCACCGTGAGTGACTCGATGTTGTAACCACGGGCTGAGAAGAGCCCAACAACCCGCGACAAAGCGCCGGGTTCGTTTTCAAGCATGAGAGAGATGATGTGTTTCATAGTGCCCTCCCCGCTTACAGATCTTCGCTGCCGAGCAGCATTTCAGTAATTCCCTTACCGGCTTGCACCATGGGAAACACGTTTTCTAAGGGGTCCGTGCGAATGTCTAAAAATACCGTACGGTCTTTGAGTTTGCGGGCTTCACGCAGAGCGGGTTCCACATCTTGCGGACGCTCGACCAACATGCCTACGTGTCCATAGGCTTCCGCCAATTTCACAAAATTGGGCAAGGCGTCCATGTAGCTGTGGCTGTAACGGCTTTCGTACTCCACCTCTTGCCACTGACGCACCATGCCGAGGTAGCGGTTGTTCAAGGCCAGGATTTTGATCGGCGTGTTGTATTGCAAACAGGTGGAGAGTTCTTGGATACACATTTGCACCGAGCCTTCGCCCGTGACACAGAAAACTTCGCTGTCTGGCTTGGCGAGTTTGATGCCCATGGCGTAAGGAATGCCCACGCCCATGGTGCCCAAACCACCTGAGTTGATCCAACGGCGTGGCTCGTCAAAGCCGTAATACTGGGCCGCCCACATTTGGTGCTGGCCTACGTCAGACGTGATGTAGGTGTCGGTGCCCTTGGTCATGTTGTGCAAGGTTTCGATCACAAACTGGGGCTTGATCACGGATTGATTGCCGCGGTCGTACTTCAAACAATCGCGACTACGCCAACCTTCGATGGTTTCCCACCAACCGGCCAAAGCCTTGGCGTCTGGTTTTTGTGCGGATTCTTTGATCATGTCGATCATCTCGACCAACACATCTTTGACGTCGCCCACGATTGGCACGTCAACCTTCACGCGCTTAGAAATACTGGAAGGGTCAATATCGATGTGGATGATCTTGCGTTCGTTTTGCGCGAAGTGTTTGGGGTTACCAATCACGCGGTCGTCAAAACGGGCTCCAACGGCTAACAACACGTCGCAGTGCTGCATCGCATTGTTAGCCTCGATGGTGCCATGCATGCCGAGCATGCCAAGAAATTTAGGTGAACTTGCGGGATACGCGCCCAAGCCCATAAGGGTGTTGGTGCAGGGATAACCGAGCATGTCGACCAAGGTGCGCAGTTCTTGCGACGCATTGCCCAACAACACACCGCCGCCAGTGTAGATGTAGGGACGCTTGGCGGCCATAAGTAGTTGCAACGCTTTGCGAATTTGCCCGCCATGGCCCTTGCGCACAGGGTTGTACGAGCGCATTTGCACATCTGCGGGGTAGCCGTCGTATGGAGTTTTCTTGAACGACACGTCTTTAGGAATGTCCACCACCACAGGCCCAGGACGACCGCTTCGCGCAATATGAAATGCCTTTTTCATGACCATCGCGAGATCTCGCACGTCGCTAACAAGGAAGTTGTGCTTGACGATAGGACGTGTGATGCCCACGGTGTCGCATTCTTGGAAAGCGTCTAAGCCAATCGCATGCGTAGGTACTTGACCGGTGATGATCACCATCGGGATGCTGTCCATGTAGGCCGTAGCAATTCCAGTAACAGCGTTAGTCACGCCAGGACCAGATGTGACCAAGGCAACTCCCACATCGCCAGTGGCACGTGCATAGCCATCAGCAGCGTGCACGGCAGCTTGCTCGTGGCGCACTAAAACGTGTTTGAAAGTGTCTTGTTTGAAAATCGCGTCATAGATGTAGAGAACTGCACCACCAGGGTAGCCCCAGACAAATTGAACGTTTTCTGCTTGAAGTGCTTTGACAAGGATTTCTGCCCCCATCAAATCTTTGGATTGCCCGCTCACAGGGGCGGCGGAAGTCTTTTCCGCGAGTGTTTTTTCCATCTTTAACCTTAGTGAATTTCTACAATGAAAAACCTGGGGTGCTTCTTCACTTACTCTTTTGGTGCAGTGTCGAAACTTTGGACCTTCAGCCATGGACGCATATGTAATCGCGCCGGACCGAGACCCGTTTGCCATTTTTTTATCGAATTGCAACACACATTATCGCATTTCTTGACAAGACTTCATACCAAATGTCTAAAACACGGGGCCAATGACATAATCTCGCCCGAATCCAATCCACGGTATTTTTTGAGTGGCCACCGACAAAGAACTATCTGACTTTTTGCAAAGTGTTGAAAAACGAGCATTTAAACGCTCTTTTTACCACGTGCGAGACGACGAAGCGGCTCTCGATATCGTTCAAGACAGCATGATGAAGCTAGCTGAACACTACAGCGACAAACCTGCAAACGAATTGCCCATGCTTTTTCAGCGGATTTTGTCCAACACCACCTTGGACTGGTTTCGACGCAATAAGACTAAAAAAGCGCTCTTTAGCAATTTCAGCGACTTTGAATCAGGATCAGAATCAGAAGATTTTGATATTTTGGAAGCTTTGACACAAAGTGATAACAATCCCAAAGTACAAAGTGCTGAGGATAACTACGCCAGTGCTGAAAATTTCCACGATATCGAAGATGAGGTACAAAAATTGCCTACACGTCAACGAGAAGCCTTCCTGCTGCGTTATTGGGAGGACCTAGATGTCGCAGAGACTGCTGCGGCTATGGGATGTTCAGAAGGAAGTGTTAAAACACATTGCTCTAGAGCAATACAATCACTACATAAGGCGCTCTCTGCAAAGGGAATCAAACCATGACAAGATCAGACATACACGCGATGGAAACCATGCAAAACCAATTTGGTCTTCGTATTGCTGCGCATTTAGATGCCGCAGTGGCTGATTTACCCCACGATATCAGCGAACGCCTGCGTGCAGCGCGCACTAGGGCAGTGGCTGCTCGCGCCGTATCGGTGCAGACCAGCACCCAAACAGTTGTCCAAAATGGTGTTGCCATGCTTAATGGCGGAGATGAAGGCCTCAATATCTGGAGCCGCATTGGCTCTTTCCTCCCCTTGATCGCCCTAGTCGCTGGTTTGGCCACCATCAAAAATTTCACGGATGACGACCGTGCCAATCAGTTGGCTGAAGTCGATTCCGCACTATTGGCTGACGACTTACCACCCTCGGCCTACGCTGACCCCGGATTTTTACAATTCTTGAAATTACCCACATTGACCGAGAAACAAGAGTAAATCGAACGAATGCGCCGCTGGAACACTTGCATACCTCTAAAAAATCTCGCGCCCATCCTTTTCTTTGGCGTAATTTTTCTTGCGCTTCCCAGCACATCAGTTTTTGCTCAAAACAACCCCGTTGTAGAAAAAACTGCTGAAAAAAATGCAGGGCTTGCTTGGTCAGAACTAAGCATCCCTCAACAACAAGCACTCAAGCCCTTAACGAAGCTCTGGCCCACAATGACCGCGGCCCACAAACGCAAGTGGCTAGCCGTTTCACAAAACTTTATTCAGCTCTCAGACCAAGAGCAAATCACCATTCAAAGCCGTATGCAGGAATGGGCCGCCTTAAGCCCACAACAACGCGCAGCGGCCAGACTCAATTTTGCAGGTGCGCAGCAACATCCCACTGAAGATAAACGCGCCAAGTGGGAAGCCTA
>JBAXNJ010000194.1:0-3828 GCA_037133815.1 Betaproteobacteria bacterium | reverse complement strand
AACTAGGCATATCCCAAGCAGATGCCCCCGCCGCAAATGCCAGCTGATTGCAAAGCGTTGCTGCTGCGCCTTTGAATTTTGGAATCAGCGGTTTGCCTGCCAATGGCTTGAGCCAAGCAGAGATGGCGTCTATCCAACAAATTCAAATGACCGTTTTGCCACCGGCTGTATTGCCAGTGCAAAGCGGTAATGCCTCGCAAGCTTTCAATACGCCGAGCACAGCGTCGGTCTTGTCCTTGCTCGGCGGTAACCTGCAAGAACAAGACATTGCCAGTTTGGCGTCAAGCTTTTCGCAAGACACAGGGGAGCAAAGTGACGCTAGCGGTTCTGAAACATCTGGCCAATCTTCTTCCGGTTTCGCACAAGCCATGGCCCAGTCCAGCGCTGGCGATAACCGCGCTGTAGCCAGCAAAGACACTGCCACTGCAGTAGCCACACCTATGAACGAGGTCTATGACCAATTGAGTGACAAACTCGCGACCGAGATGGCCGCGCGCATGCACAAGCAATTGAGCGATGGCCAATGGAAGATGAAGTTTGGTCTGCGCCCTGCCCACTTGGGTGGCGTGGAAATTCAACTTGAAATGAAAGACGGCAAACTCGACGCTGTATTTCGTGCAGAAAACGCTATGACGCGCGATCTGTTACAAAACAGCACGCAACGTTTACGCGACGCACTGCAAAACTTTGGTATTAATGCTGGCTTTGTCCAAGTCGGACAAAACGGCGGTCAAAGCCAACAAAACGCATCTGGAAATTCAACACCCCAGCCGCAAGTTAGGGACAATTCCGGCGTGAACACCAACACCAGCGACACTCACGCACAAGTTGTTGCAGGCCGCGGCAAAGACAGCACGTCTTTGCTTGACTTGTACGCTTAAAACTAACAGATCACAATCTGACCCTTAGGAGAAAACACTATGGCAACCGCAGAAGCACCAGCAGCAGAAGAAGTCGTCGAAGGCGAACCGAAAAAGAAGAAGCCGATTCTTCTGATCGCCTTGATCGCCGTGTCTACGATTCTCTTATTGGTCGTAGTGGTCTTCACCACCCTCTATTTCTCGGGTTATTTCGAGCACAAGAGCGAGGCAGCCGCACATGAAAAAGTCGACGAACTTGACAAAGAAGCCGAAGCAGCCAAGGCCACCGCTGGTGGCCCTGATAAGGTGACGAAAGACAGCGTAAACACGCGCTTTGAGAACACTTATTTGCAAATCGACAAAGAGTTCATGACCAACCTCACTGCCAGCAAAAAAGTGATGGTGGTGCAAATTGCCGTGATGACGCACTACGACAACCGTGTGTTTGACAACGTCAAGAAGCATGAGTTTGCGATTCGCTCAGGTATTTTGGATGTGATGCGCCAAACCACGGAAGCCGAGGCTTCACGCCCAGACTTCCGCAGTGAACTCGCCGCCAAAATCAAAGTGGTGATGAACGATATTTTGAAGAAATACGAAGACTTCGGCGGCATTGAAGACGTTTTCTTCACGTCGTTTGTGATGCAGTAAATCCACACGACAAGACAATAAAGACGTAAACCCAATGAAAGCCAATCTACTCTCGGATGAAGAACTCGCCGCCCTCTCTGAAGGAGTGCGCGATGGTTCGATCGAGACCGACACCGGGTTCAATACCAAGGTGCGGGTGCGCAAACACGACCTCGCCAGCGAAGACAGTAGCTTAGGGGTCAACGTTTCGTCGATCGACATGATCAACGAGCGCTTCATCCGTATGTTCAGAATGGGTTTACTCGAAGTGTTGCGCACCAGCCCGCGCGTCAACCCGACGCGTGTGCGCATCATGAAGTACAGCGAGTACCTGCAAGATTTGAAGCCGCCATTGGCTGTCAACATGATTCGCATGGGGCCACTGCGTGGCAACTCAGTCATCATCATCGACCCCAATGTGGTGTTTAGTTCGCTCGACAGCTTTTTTGGTGGCTTTGGCAAAGGCGTTGCTGATTTGCCGCCTGGGCGTTTGTTTACGCCGACAGAATCGCGCATCATCAAAATCATTTTGGAAGTGTTCTTTAGGTCGCTCAAAGAAGCATGGGCGCCTTTGATGCCCATCGAGTGCGAACACATCAGCTCTGAGATCAACCCCCAATTCGCCCAAATTGCTGACGAGAACGACTTGGTGGTTTTGAGCCGCTTTGAAGCCGATGCAACGGCCAGCGGTGGACGCGGGTTTATCGATTTGGTCTATCCCTACGCCACCTTGAAGCCGGTGCGCGAGTTGCTCAGCAGCCGCGTATCGAGCGGTGAAGGCAACGAGGAATCTGACCGCAAGTGGCGCTCCGAATTGGCTGCTGCTGTTGGCGATGCGAAATTGGAATTGCAGGTCACGATGGGTGAAGTGAAAACAACTTTGCACCACTTGAACAACTTGCAAGAGGGCGATTTGTTGTTCTTCAAAAAAGACGACACAGCGCTGATGAGTGCCAATGGCGTTCCCGCTTTCCACGTCAATGTGGGATCGCGCGGCTCGCAAGTTGCTGTGCAAATCGACCATGAACATATCCATGGAAAACTTTGAGTTAGGAAAACACCATGAGTGAAAACACCGAAAACACTGAAACAGAAGCCGAAGAAGCACAAGTGCCTGCCGAACACGTGGAGCACGAAGAGCACGAGCCAACGCTCGAGGACTTCAAGCCGACGATGCCAGGCAATATCAACCCCGAGGTGTTGCAAAACATTGTGGTGAATTTGTCGATCGAAGTCGGCCGTGCAGAAATCAAAATCAAAGACTTGATGCGTTTGACACAAGGCAGCGTGGTGGAACTCGACCGCATTGCGGGCGAACCACTCGACTTGCTGGTCAACAACTCAGTTGTCGCACAAGGTGAAATCGTATTGGTCAACGACCGTTACGGTGTGCGTTTGACACGCGTTGTACCTTCATCCGAGCGTTTGAAACTGGTCTAAGTCTTTCGCCCAAAAGTTTGTTTTGTAAGCAAATTGAGCGATTGGCATGAGATGACAGTAGATCTGGTCGACCGTCACGCGATTACGAATTTGCGCAAGATGTGCAAATTAGAGCGTGCGCGTTTGGCTCGTATGGCCGATTTGAGCATTCAACAAATCACCCAACTCGAAGAGGGTGGCGTCAGCGCTTTTAGTTCGGTTGAATTCAAAATCCAAGCGGCGCTCAAAGTAGCGTCTATCTTGAGCGGCGTGCAAGACAACGGTCTGCCTGTGGCCAATGTGTTTTACAGCAGCAAAGCCAAAGCCTCGCAAATGGGCATGGCTGTTTCCTACCAAGCCCCGCGCGGAAAACCCGCCAAGCCCAAATATCCAGACTCGCCTGAGTTCTTCAAAATGCTGCTTATATTTTTGGTGCTTGCGTTTCTGCTAGTGGCAGTGGCTATGCCATTACTCTTTGCGATTCCCAGCCAAAGCAATTTAGACCACACCGTCACGGTGCAGCCTATCAATAATTAGTTTGCGCTGATCTTGCGGCCATTCAAAGCTTGAACCGGGCGGGCGTTTTTCTTGTATGGAAAGTCTGCCACTTGCTTTTTACCGATGTCCATGGTGGTTTTCAAGATGTAGAAGTTCACGCCTTCGGTGCAAGGGGGCGTGGTGAGTGAACCTTCATAGCTGTAGTGTGTGAGGGCCGCTGGCACCAACACAGCAGGGTTGAATTTCACGCCTTCGACCACAAGCTCTGGGCCTTCTGATTTAGGGGCTTTTTCCCAGATGGTTTTGATGGCGTCGTTGTCTTTGCCCTCGTTGAGCAAAACACCGAGTACCGCCAATTTACCTTCGGCATTTTTGTGGACAAAATGCGCCACCATCGCCATGGGCTTACCGTCGATCTGCT
>JBAXNJ010000193.1:0-3836 GCA_037133815.1 Betaproteobacteria bacterium | reverse complement strand
AAGGGATGGAAAATATTTGCAATTTCAGGCATCACTTCGCCCGATTGAATGTGTATGTTAAGTTAAGCAACCTGTGTAACAGCGTTAAAATTAAGCGTTGAAAACAAATAGGATTTTGCTTTGTTAAAAACAGTCACAACTCAGTCAAGTTACACAAAAGTTACACGCACTTGTTTTGGTGGCTGTAACTATATGATACATAACGATTTTTTAATCGCGTAACTATTGAGTGGGAATAACCACTCTTCCAGATTCAATGAAGTTTCGGCGTAAAAGAAACGCCTAGCCTCTTAGCTAGCGCTTCAAACTTCTTATCTTGCGTCCAAATCTTGGCGTTTTCTGTAATTAACGCCGAGGCTAAGAGTGACATATCAATAGCCCCGCAACCTGAGTCTTGTAAATGATGCATGTCGATCAGCGTCATGATCTCCCGCGTGGTTGCGGTTTTTACTGTTTGTAATTTATCTAGATATTCCAAAGTTTTGTGTCGTGGTGCAGGTGGTGAGCCGCACGCGATTTCTAAAATAACTAAGGGATGGCATAACACTTGGTCATTGGTTAGCAAATAGACGAGGCTCAAATTGCTATGTCTGAAGTGACTGACCCATACAGATGTGTCGACAAGAATCATGGTAAGGATTACTGTTTAACTCGCCTTCTTGGGATGGGTTGCATTTTGGGAGCTTTGCCTCCCAAAGCGGCAAGACGTTTGGCTGACTCCACCCGAATAAATACCTTCAACGCTTCACGAAACAGATCAGATTTGTCTACGTTAGGTTCAATGACCTCAAGTGCTTGGGCGTAAAGCACATCGTCAATGGTGACAGTTGTTCGCATTTCAAACTCCTCAGTTGAATCAAATTTGATGCAGTTTATCATCAAATTTGATTCGACCAAGGGTTGAAATTGAATCTGAAGTCAAGGTTTAGTCGGGAGCCGCATAGTACAAAGAGTCAAATCGCTTTTGTTTGATACCCTCTCACATTCTTGTGAGCCTTAGTAAACATCTATCGCGTTTGCTAATCTCTTAAAGAAACATTTTTTTAGATAGGACGCAAATGACCACGACTTACTTAATCACGGGTGCCAATCGAGGAATTGGTTTAGAGATGGCGCGACAGATTTTGAAATCTGGTGACCGGCTTCATGCGGTTTGTCGTAATCCGCATTCAGCTACAGAGTTAAACGCGCTGATAGATGCGTCGCAAGGTCGGGGACAAATTTATAAGGCCGATGCTTGCGATGATTTAGCACTTGCAAACATAGCCAACACCATCGTTGGCGGTATCGATGTTGTGGTGTGTAACGCTGGCGTGATGAGCGCTCGCGGGGGAATTGAGGATTCCGAGAACACAGCGGATGCGGTGTCTACAGTTTTGATGACAAATATTGCGGGTCCATTTTTTACGGCACGTGCATTTCTCAAGCAACTCAAGTTGAGTAAAACACCCAAGATCTGCATCATTTCCTCATTTATGGGCAGTCAGCAGCACCAAGGCGCATCAGCCTATTTTTATCGGGCGTCTAAGGCGGGTGCCAACAACATCATGGTGACTTTGGCGAACGAACTCAAAGCCAGCGGCGTCACCGTAGCGTCTTTTCATCCTGGTTGGGTCAAAACCGATATGGGTGGAAGCAACGCTGACATTACGCCTGTTGAAAGCGCTACAGGCTTGCTGCAACGGTTCCAATCGCTCACTATGGCCAAGTCAGGGTCTTTCATAAACTTCGACGGCAAAGAATTACCTCTTTAGTATTTTTATTTCAGACTATTCGTATGTCTCCTAAATGACTAGTCATTAGGGATTTACCCGTTCAAAAAGTTAATGGGTTAGGCGATAGTTCCAATAGTTTTTTTCTTAGGGGATTGCATGCTGAGTTTGAATATAAACGGGGTTAACCATCGTGTTGATGTAGAACCCGAAATGCCCTTGCTCTGGGTGATTCGAGAGCAACTGGGTTTAACGGGTACCAAATTTGGATGTGGCATTGCCCAATGCGGGGCTTGCACGGTGCATGTGAATGGGGAGCCTGTTCGGTCTTGCTCTCTTCCTGTGTCGAATGCAGTGAACCAAAAAATCACCACGATTGAAGGTTTGACTAGTGACTCTTCACACCCTGTACAAATGGCATGGAAGGCACTCGATGTTCCTCAATGCGGCTATTGCCAGTCTGGACAAATTTTGGCTGCAGCCTCTTTGTTAAAACGCATACCTAAGCCCACCGATAAAGATATCGATGACGCCATGACAAATATCTGTCGTTGCGGCAGCTACCAACGTATTCGTGCTGCGATTCACATGGCTGCTGGAACAGGTAAGGGCATTGGCTCAGTCATCCATTACGCAGGGCCTGGAAGTGGTAATGCAAAGACTGCTATTTCTACTGATTTAGAGATTGACCACTGAGGCCTCTATGACAACTACAACTATCAAAAAACAAAACCAAGTGGCGTTGACCCGACGTCAATTTGTGGTGTCTTCTGCTTTGGCATCTGGTGGCTTGGCCTTAGGCTTTCATTTCCCAGCAGCTGCGCAATCGAACGAGCTATCTACTTTGGGTGGTAACGAAATCAACGCTTGGGTGGTTGTGCGTCCAGACGACAGTTGCGTTATTCGTATCGCACGCGCCGAAATGGGACAAGGCACACATACCGGTTTAGCCCAATTGGTGGCTGAAGAATTGGAATGTGATTGGGCCAAAGTCAGTTTACAAACTTTTACGCCTGGACAGAACCTTGCACGCAAAAGAGTTTGGCGCAATATGTCTACCGGTGGAAGTCGCGGCATTCGTGAGTCGCATGAATATGTGCGTCAAGGCGGTGCTGCAGCGCGCATCATGTTGCTGCAAGCAGCAGCAGCGGAATGGAAAGTGTCTGTGAACGAGCTTTCCGTAGAAAAAGGCGTGGTCACACATGCTGCTTCCGGCAAAACCACCAGCTACGGAAAGTTGGCAAGCCAAGCATCCAAATTGACAGCGCCTGACCCTAAGTCGATTACTCTCAAACATCCTAAGGACTGGAAAATATTAGGCAAGTCCCCTAGACGTTTAGACACGGCACCCAAAGTCAACGGATCCCTCAAATACGGTATCGACACGGTTTTGCCGGGTATGCAATACGCCGCTATCAAAGCATGCCCTGTGTTTGGTGGCAAGTTGATAAGTTTTGATGCCTCAAAAATTTCTTCCCGCCGAGGAATCAAAGCGGTAGTGCGTGTTGATGATCAATCCGTGGCCGTATTGGCTGACAGTTTTTGGCGCGCTAAATCCGCCTTAGAAGTTCTTCCTATTAATTGGGATTTTGGTGCCAATGCCAAGGAATCAAGTGCCACCATAGCCGAGCGTTTACGTGAAGGATTGACTTCTACCAACAATGTTTTTGCAGACATTGACCAAGGCAACGTGACTGAAGCTATTCAAGGCGCTGCCAAAAAGGTTGAAGCAGTTTACGGGACGCAGTTTGTTTCACACGCTTGCATGGAACCGATGAATTGCACTGCGCGTGTGACAGCAGATCGTGCAGAAGTATGGGTGCCTAGCCAAAACGCCGAGGCTTCATTGGCTGCATTGGCTGCAGTCACTGGGTTGCCTCTAGAAAAATGTGAGGCTTACAACCCGCCTTTGGGTGGAGGCTTTGGCAGAAGGGGAGGCACGCAAGACTATGTGCGCCAAGCAGCCTTGATCGCTAAACAATTTCCTGGCACACCCATCAAACTCATTTGGACCCGTGAAGAAGACATGACCCAGGACTACTTCCGTCCGATTGGTCAATGCCGCTTAGTCGCTGGCATTGATTCAAAAGGCGAAATGGTTGGTTTGCATTTGCGCGTGTCGGG
>JBAXNJ010000192.1:0-3900 GCA_037133815.1 Betaproteobacteria bacterium | reverse complement strand
CATCGATATTGAGTTTGAGCAGCTCGCGCGTTGGATGCGCCAGCAAGTTCTTTTGTTGCAACTCGAGCATCTGCAGGTCTTCTGAAAATATCTTGCCCTGCCCTTCGCGGATAGATGCGGTCAGCGCCGCATCTTGCGGCTGGAATTTGCGCGCCATGCCCCAGAAATACCAAATCGAGGTCTCGTTTTCTGGTGTGATGAAGTCAACCACCACGCTATAGGCCTTCAAGTTATCAGGCGCGTGGTAGCCGCCGTGGCCCGCATGCGCTACGCCTACCTCGATCATGACGTGACTGGGTGGCGTGAAGTGGCAAATTTGCCAGCGATCGACCGGTACATCGTCGGCCAACTTGTTTCCGCGCAAAGCCATCTTCCAAAAAGGCGGCGCGGTAATGTTTTCCATAAAACGGCTGGTGGTGACATGGTCGCCGTCCGTTTTGGTGACACAGGGGATTTCATCGATTTCCTTTTGCCCGATGCTGCTGGCGTGCACATAGGTTTCGTGCGTCAAGTCCATCAGGTTGTCGACCATCAAACGGTAGTCACAGGCGATGTGATAGAGCCCACCGCCATACGCCCAAGCAGGGTTGTCGAAAAATTCAAACTTCGGTATCAGGTCTGGATTCGCCTGAGCAGCATCGCCTGGCCACACCCAAACAAAGCCGTAGCGCTCGACCACAGGAAAACTCCGAATCGCCGGAAAGCCACGGACGCGCTGGCCAGGCATGGCGATGGTTTTGCCTTCGCAACCCATCTCGAGTCCGTGGTAGCCGCACACTAAATTACCGTCCTTCACAAACCCCAGCGAGAGTGGCGCGCCACGGTGCGGACAAAAGTCTTCCAAGGCAACCGCTTGGTCTTGCGCTCCGCGGTAAAACACCATGCTCTCACCACAAATCTTGCGACCCAAAGGTTTGTCTTGGAAGTCGTCTGGCATGCATGCCACGTACCAAGTATTTTTTAAAAACATACCTACCCCTAAAAATTAAGCCCTTGCCACACCCAGTAACTGGTCAAGCAACGCAGGCTGCGACGCCAAAGTTTGCGCAGAACCTTGATGCACCACGCGCCCTTGGTCCAACACCACCGCTTGATGGCTGATCGCCAAAATCGCTTGCGGATGCTGTTCCACGATGATGGCCGACAGGCCCTCTTCGCGGGTGATGCGGGCAATCGCACGCAACAACTCTTGCACGATGATCGGCGCCAAACCTTCCAGCGGCTCGTCCAACAAAAGCAAACGCGGGTTCAACACCAACGCGCGCGCCACCGCCAACATTTGTTGCTCGCCACCTGAGAGTTGGGTACCCAAATTGGTTTTGCGCTCTGCCAAACGCGGAAAGAGTTCGTAAACCCGCTCTGGCGTCCATGACGCATGCGCACCTCGGTCAGAACGAACAGCGCGCGCCACCGCGGTCAAGTTTTCATGCACGGTGAGCGACTTAAAAATGCACCGCTCTTGCGGCACCCAACCAATGCCAGCTTCAGCCCGCTGAAAAGACGCCAGCGTATGCAAAGGTTTACCCGCTAAAAATATCTGTCCGCCATGCTGGCGTGTCGCGCCAGCGAGTGTGTCCATCAAGGTGGTTTTGCCCGTGCCGTTGCGACCGAGCAGCGCTAAGGTTTCGCCCTCGGCCAATGATAAGCTGATGTCGTTCAACACCACCGCTTCGCCATAGCCTGCGCTCACATGTTCGACTCGTAATAACTCAGACATGCGCGCCCTCCCCATGGCCCAAATACACCGCCTTGACTTGCGGGTCTTGCGCAATTTCAGCGGGGGTTCCTTCGGTCAGCACCGCGCCATTCACCAGAACCGTGATGCGCTTGGCGAATTCAAACACCAAATCCATGTCGTGCTCAATCAGCACCACCGATACATCTGCGGGCAAAGCGGAGACGGTATGCAAAAGCTCTTCGCGTTCTCCCGCTGGAACGCCCGCCACTGGCTCATCCAGCAGCAACACGCGCGGCTCGCAGGCCAAAGCAATCGCCATCTCTAACAAGCGGCGCTTGCCATAGGGCATTTGTTCGGTGCGTTGGTGCATCACGTCTGTCAAACGGAATTGCTCCAACAACTGGCCGCAACGCTCCACAACCGATTTGTTTTGTCCCAACGCTTGCCACCACTTAGCGCCTAAGCCTCGGTGTTGTGACACCACCATCGTCAAAGTCTCCAAAGGCGTCATTCCGCTAAAGAGTTGGTTGATCTGAAACGTACGCACCAAACCGCGGTGTACCCGTTGGTGGGGAGCTATGTCGGTGATATCCACACCTTCTAAGGTGATGCGCCCTTCGCTTTGGGGCAATACACCGGTGATGAGGTTGATGAGCGTAGTCTTGCCAGCGCCATTGGGGCCAATCAGCGCGTGGCGAGCTCCCTGGGTGATCGTCAGATTCACATGGTCAGTCGCGGTGATACCGCCAAAGCGTTTGACCAGTCCATAGGTTTGCAGAACCACTGTGTCGGCTGTCATGTGCGTCTCATCCACGTCCAAGGCTTGAACAAGCGCTCGCGCCCGACCATCACCAACACCACCAAAAACAAGCCCATCCAAAACGTCCAGTATTGCGGGGTGATGCTGGAAATCACGTCATGCATCAACTTGAACACCACGGCACCGATCACGCCGCCATACAACCAACCCACACCGCCAATCACCAAGATCAGCATCACGTCGGCTGAACGCTCCAGCGCGAATACGTCGAGCGACGCAAAGCCCGTGGTTTGCGCCATCAGCGCGCCAGCGGCACCGGCAACACCGGCCGCTATGGTGTAGACCACAGCCAACCGCGCAGACACCGGCACACCAATCGCCATCGCCCGCAAGCGGTTGTCTCGCACCGCCATCAAAGTGGCACCAAAAGGCGAATGCACTATTCGGCGCGCCAAGAAAAACAGCACCAACAACACTGCTATGGAATAACTTGCTGATACTTGGCCCATCAAATCAAACTCAAAGCGACCCAACACAGGGCCCATCACTACGCCTTGCAATCCGTCGGAGCCGCCGGTCAATCCGTCAAATTTATTGGCCAACTCAAACAATATCAACGCCATGCCCAAGGTAACCATCAAACGCGTCAAATCACTGCCTCGCAAAATCGTGGCTGAACATAGTGCGCCGAGCACGCAAGCTGCTAACGTCCCAACAACCAAGCCAATCAAGGGGTCTGGATGTATCCACTTTGCAAACAAAGCCGCTGTGTAAGCGCCAAAGCCTAAAAACGAAGCGTGCCCCAAAGACACGATGCCGCTGTAACCCAACACCAAATCCAGCGACACCGCAAAGAGCGCCACGATGGCAATCTCATTGATGATCAAGGCGTGGTGCGGGAAAAGCCAGGGTGCCAACAATGCCAGCAACCACACCACTGGTTCCCACCATTTGATACGCGAGGTTTTAAGCAGTGCGTCTTGCATCACTTCCCCCCTTTGCGCACAAATAAGCCTTGCGGGCACCACATCAAAATCGCCAGCATCAAGGAATAGACGATAAACGCGCCTAACTTGGGCACGTAATATTTACCCGCCACATCAGCCACGCCTAAAAGCAAGGCTGCCAGCAAAGGCCCAGTGATCGACGAAGTGCCTCCCACCGCCACCACGATCAAAAAGTACACCATGAACTTCAAGGGGAAAGTGGGGTCAAGCCCCAACACCTCTGCACCCAAAGCGCCGCCCAAACCCGCTAAGCCAGAGCCCACCGCAAAGGTCATGGCAAACACCACATTCACATGGATACCCATTCCCGCCGCTACCCGCGGGTCGTCCACACTTGCGCGCAAGCGGCTACCAAATCGGGTGGCAGACAACACATATTGCAAGCCCACCGTCAATGCGGCACACACCGCAATGATGAACAAACGGTAGTGGCCCATGCCCAATTCCCAAGGCGT
>JBAXNJ010000191.1:0-3902 GCA_037133815.1 Betaproteobacteria bacterium | reverse complement strand
GGTAGTTCAGTTGGTTAGAATACCGGCCTGTCACGCCGGGGGTCGCGGGTTCGAGCCCCGTCCACTCCGCCATTAGTTCGAAAAAAAACGCCCCTTTTGGGGCGTTTTTTGTTGTTCAATCCACCTTCCCAATCCTCTGCACCAACTTCGCCATGTCCTTGGCATCCCCCGTCACATAACGCTCAAACTCAGGCGAGTCTTGAAACATAAACGAGGTGCCAGCTGCGGCCATAGCTTGGTTAGCGCGCGGGTCTTGCGCGGCAAACTTGGCGGCTTGGCGGAGTTTTTCTACCACTGAAGCTGGTGTATTGGCTGGAACAAATAAACCAGACCACTGCGCGTATGCAATCGGTACGCCCAACTCTTTCAAACTGGGTACATCGGGCAAGCTACTCAAGCGCCCCTCGCCCCAATGCGCCAGCGCACGCAATTTTCCAGCTTTAATTTGCTGCACCACGCTTGCGGGGCCGGTTGATAGCGCTTCAATTTGACCTGCTAACAAACCCATCACAGCGGGAGCCGCGCCGGTGTAAGGTACATGCAGCATGAATGTCGATGTTGCAGCTTTGAGTTGCTCCATCGGTACGTGCATAGTGCCGTAGTTGCCAGAAGAGCCAAATGAGATCTTTGCTGGATTTGCTTTTACATACGCGACAAATTCAGCATAGGTCTTCCAAGGGCTATCAGCGCGGACTACAAGTACGGTGGGGTCTGCAGTAAACCGTGCAATGGGCTTGAGTTGATCCAACTGAAACATCGGATTGCGCTGCAGCACTTTGTCTGCTTCAGGCAAGACAACAATAGAAGACAAGGCCATCAAAACTGTGTAGCCATCTGCTTTGGACTTGGCGACTTGCGCCATACCAATGCCACCGCCTGCACCACTCTTGTTTTCGATCATGACGGTTTGTTTGAGGTATCTACCCATGGCCTCGGCAACAGGTCGACCCACAACGTCTGCTACACCACCCGGAGGGAATGGAACCACCATGGTGATGGTTTTGCTAGGGTACTCATCTTGTGCAAAGCTTGGAGAAATAAACCATACGATTGCTATGGAGAGAAAAGTAAATAGCAAGCATTGCTTCAAGGCTCGAAAGTTTGCCGGCAGGGTTCTTATTCGGTAATTAAGGTGAGGCATAGTTATCTCCAAGTAATTGAGTAATACTGGTTAGTAGATCATGCTTATTTGATCGAACAAATATATGCATGAATCAACAAGCAAATGTTTTTAGACGAACCTGTTTTCAATATGCCCGATGCCATCAATCTCCACCCGAACGACGTCACCAGCTTTTAAGTAGCGAGGAGGTTTGAGGCCCATGCCTACGCCAGCTGGAGTTCCGGTGGCAATGATGTCGCCAGGAAAAAGCGTGATTCCGCGTGATATGGTTTCTATCAAGGTAGGAATATCAAAAATCATATTCTGTGTAGGCCCGTCTTGGCGTTGCTCGCCATTGACGATGCAACGCACACGGGTGTGGGTGCCATCTAGTTCATCAGCGGTGACCATCCAAGGGCCCATAGGGCAGAACGTATCGAAGGATTTGCCCATATCCCATTGCTGGTGGCGCATTTGCACATCGCGAGCGGTCACATCGTTGACGATGGTGTAGCCGAAAACATGTTGCATGGCATCAACTGCCATGATATTTTTGCCGCCTTTGCCAATGATGACGGCGAGTTCGGCTTCGTAGTCAATTTGTTCAGACACTTGCGCGCCAGGTAAATGCACGGAATCGAACGGGCCAACAACACACTCAGGCACTTTGGTAAAAACGATTGGCCAAGCTTGTGTATTGGTGCTGCTGTCTTTGAATACCGAGGTGGATAGCTCTTTGGCATGCTCGTGGTAATTGCGACCCACGCACCAAATATTGCGTGTGGGAAGGGGAATAGGAGCTTCAAGATGCACATCACTGACTGCAACTAGTTGGCTAGAGACTGCCGGCCAATGCCCACCAGTAACTACTGTTTCAAGCAAGCGCAATGCGCCGTGGTGTGCAATGTCTGCAATGATCTCAAAGGATTGAATATGCAAGCCGTCAGAAGAAACGCGACCTACGTGGCGGGTGTTGTTATGGCGATAAGTGGCGATACGCAAGGTGAACTCCTAAAAGAAAAAATCAAAAAAAAAGAAATTGGTTTGAGAAAAAGTTTGTCAGCAAAAAGATGGAATAAATAAGTAATGGGCTACAAATTTACTCATCCTTTGTTTTGTATGGACTAATCAAGCCTGAGGCTAACGCAGTTCCGAAAACAATCAAAACACCACACCCCAACATCCATGGCGTGACTATTTCATCTAACCAAACAACGCCAATGCAATTAGCAAAAACAGGAATCAGGTAGGTGACGGTCATGGCCGTTGCTGGTCCGTTACGCGTCATCAACCGAAAGTACATGACATAGGCCAATGCAGTGCAAAAAAGCCCAAGAATCAGCAAGGATAACCAAGCTTGAAGCGATGGCGGTTCAGAAGGCCAAAACCAAACAGCAGGCAAAATTAGCCCAATGCTGGCACCAAACAAACTACCCGTAGTGGTGACCATCACAGGGACATCGAATAAATATTTTTTAATAAAGCTGCCTGCTACGCCGTAGCACAAGGTAGCCAATAAACAAGCGGCAATTGCCAACTCTTCGTCGCCATAGGTCAGCGCTGATGCGCCAGAGCCGTTCAATGTCAAAAGCACGACGCCAGCAAATCCGAATACCAATCCCAGTACGCGCCACACATTTAGTCTGTCGCCTAGCCACCACCAAGCAATCAAGGCGCCAAATAAGGGCGTAGTGGAATTCAAAATCGATGACAGCCCTGTACTGATAAATAGCAACGCAAATGAATAACATGCTGCAGGAATACCAGAGCTCAATAAGCCCATCAGCAAGATAGGGCGCCAACGATGCATCATGGCGCCAGTTTGCTTGCGCCAAATCAAAAAAGGTATCAGCGCAAGCGCTGCAATCGTGACGCGCACCCAGGCTGTTGCAAAAGGACCAAATGCGTGAACGCCTTCACGCAAAAAAAGAAATGAAGAGCCCCACATCGCTGCCAGCAACACAAACTCAGGCAGCCATTGGCGCCAGGGCAGTTGCTTGTCCATTAAGCGGCGGCGCCCTCTAAGGTGAGCAAAGCTAATTTGCGATCAAGCCCGCCTGCATAGCCAGTTAACGTGCCATTGCTTCCAATCACGCGATGACACGGCACCATAATGCTAATGGGGTTTCGACCGACAGCACCAGCCACAGCACGTACCGATGTGGGTGCACCAATGTAGTGGCTGATGTCGTTATAGGTAACAGTTCTGCCGTAAGGAATTTTCAATAAGGCTAGCCACACTTGTTGTTGAAATACAGTGCCACCGTGCAGATCTAGCGGTATTTCAAAGCGCTTTTTTTGATTAGCGAAATAGGCCTTAAGAGAAGCTTTTGCTTCTAGCAAATAAGCATTATTTGAAGATGGCTGCCAATCCTCGTAGGGGGGTAAATGTTTCTGCCCATCAAACCAGATCCCAGATAGCCCAATATCCGTTGCAGACAAGATGACAGTACCTAGGGGGCTTGTTATCTTGGTGTAGACCGAGGAGGAGGGGAAATTCATTGTGCAGAGAGTTTTAAATCTAAGAAGTAGACGAAATAAGAATTGGTTCTAAAAGCATTGCATCATAAAGAGTACGAAGACATGAATGCCCGTATTTTGGGTCGCTTCTGTGTCAGCCAAATGCCACCTAAAATTAGAGGATGCAAGTTAATCCTTCTATATTCAAAGCTTACGACATACGGGGCGTCGTACCTTCGACGCTAACTGAGGAGGTTGCCTATCACCTAGGCCACGCGTTTGGCACACATGCACAGGCCCATGGCGAAACAGTGGTGGCGGTTGGGCGAGATGGGCGACT
>JBAXNJ010000190.1:0-3934 GCA_037133815.1 Betaproteobacteria bacterium | reverse complement strand
GCACCAAAAACGATATCGCGCTCTACGTTTTTTTCGCGCGAGATGGCATCCACCAACATCAACATTTCGCGGTTCATAACGACTACTCCTTCTCAAGACCTAAGTTCAACGGGGCTTTCTGCCCTTGAAATCCACAATCGGTGCCAGACGTGCTTCGCGCAACTCGTCTAACGTGAACCCCAGTACATGTACTGGGGTATTCATTCTTTTTTCGCTGATTCTTTGTCCCGGTTTTGCTTCGGGCACGTCACGCCAAGTGATCTGCCAACCCGCGCCGTCTGTTGTGCGCTCTAGAGTGCCGCGAAACTTTTTGCGGTTAGCCGACACTTGGCCTGCCGCCGCAGCGCCCATGGGTGCTTTTAGCGTCAGGTCGACCAGCGCGCCGGTAAACCTCTCAAAGTCTTGTGCATGCCTGAGCACCCGATCAATACCTGGCGAAGAAACCTCCAACCTTTGGTACTCAGAGCCATCGACTTCGAGGACAAACTGCAACTGACGGGTAACGCGCTCGCAATCTTCCACGTTGACGAAAAGCTCGGGCGACTCTGCGCTCCAGGGATGGTCAATCGTGATGCGCAAAAGGCCACCAGCAGAGCGTTCTATCTCCACTAGGTCGTACCCTAAGCCGGTCACGGTTTCTTCCACTATTTGCTGCAAGGCCACTTCGACAAAAAACCTTCCAAACCTAACCATCGAAAAACAATCGACCAAAAAAAACGGGCGGTAATTACCCGCCCGTTTGGTCGTGAAGCCCTGATTGTAACGCCTAAATGCTTGATTTGAATAGGTTTAGTTCATTTTTTGTCATAGCCCGCATTGACCAAAAGTCGGGTGTAAGGATGGGTGGAATGGTTCAAGATATGGTCGATATTTCCCGAATCAACCAACTTGGCGTTTTGCACCACCAACACCTGGTGCGCCATGGCGCGAATGACCCCCACATCGTGGGTGATCAACAAGTAACTCAAACCGCGCTGTTTTTGTAACTTTTGCAGTAATTGCAGCACCTGTTTTTGGGTGGTGACGTCCAAGGCGCTGGTCGGCTCATCCAAAACAATCACTTTGGGATCGAGCACCAACACCCTAGCAATAGCCAAACGCTGGCGCTGTCCGCCAGAAAACTCATGCGGATAGCGCGAGAGCAAATTGGGGAACTCTTGCTCGGTCAATCCAACGGAAGACAAAGCAATCAGCACGCGTCGCAAACGGCCTAAGGCATCCAACTCGGGCAAATGGACTGCAATACCCTCGGCAATGATCTCCGCCACATTCATGCGGGGTGACAAAGACGCAAAGGGGTCTTGGAACACCACTTGCACCATGCGTCGCAAAGGTAAATCCACTTCTGCGTTTCCCGTCCAAGAGTGGCCTGACACTTTCATTTGGCCCTGAATGGGAACCAAGCCCAAAGCCGCCAAGGCCAAACTGGTTTTGCCCGAACCCGACTCGCCAATTACGCCCAAAGTCTGGCCTTGGCGTAAAACAAAATTGACGTCTTTCAAAGCAGTGAACTTTTTGGGGATAAACCAAGCTTTAATTCCGCCGCCTGATGCTGGGTATTGGACGCCCAGGCCCCACCCTTGCAGTGTGACGGGCGCATCCGCCGGAGGTACCACCACATCGCGGATGGGTTGGCTATTGAGCAATTTTTGGGTGTAAGCGTGTTGCGGTTCGGATAGCACTTGTTTAGCTTCGCCCTGCTCTACTACGACGCCTTTTTCCATGACCAACACGCGGTTAGCGAAACGGCGAACGGCCTCTAGGTCATGTGAGATGAGCAAGACGGCCATGCCAAAGCGGTATTGCAGGTGGTCGAGCAAATCCAAAATTTGGCTGCGCACCGACACATCTAAGGCGGTAGTGGGCTCATCGGCAATCAATAAGCGTGGGCGGCAGGCCAAAGCCATGGCGATCATCACCCGCTGTCTTTGGCCCCCGGAGAGTTGGTGCGGATACGACTTGGCGCGACGCACGGGTTCGGTGATGCCCGTCACTTTGATCAAGTCGATGGCCTCATGCCAGGCTTCTTCACGGTTCATGCCACGTTTGATTTGCAGCACCTCGGCAATTTGCTCACCCACAGAGAACACCGGGTTCAAAGCAGTCATGGGTTCTTGGAAGACAAACGCAATGTCTTGACCACGTATGGGCTCCAACTGCCGCTCAGTGAGTTTGACCAAATCTAGGGTGTTGGGGGCGTCCGTGGCGTCGGGCACCAAATTTTGCTCGTCTTGGCGCGTCCACAGACATCGCCCCGAGAGTTTGGCGCCTTCGATGAGTTTGACCAAACTCAAAGCCAGCACGCTTTTTCCTGAACCCGACTCGCCTACCAAAGCGATTTTTTCACCCAACTCTAGGTTGAAAGAAATGCCTTTGACAACCTCACCTTGGTTAAAAGCGATGCGCAGATCTCGCACTTGTAAGAGCGGCAATCTCATGCGTTGATCTTTCGCGGATCAAGCGCATCACGCAAGGCGTCACCCATAAAGGTCAACAACATCAACGTCACCACCAACACGCTGAAGGTGGACAGCGATATCCACCACGCGTCAATATTGCTCTTGCCTTGGGACAACAGTTCTCCCAAACTTGGCGTTCCGGGCGGCACGCCAAGGCCTAGGAAGTCCAATGATGTCAACGCCAAAATGGCTGCGCTCATGCGAAACGGCAGAAATGTCACGACCGGCGTCAAGCTATTGGGCAAAACGTGGCTTTTGATGATCGCCCAATTACTCAAACCCAAAGCGCGTGCAGCACGCACATAGTCGAGTTGGCGGTTGCGCAGAAATTCGGCGCGCACATAGTCTGACAGTCCCATCCAACCAAACAGCCCCAGCAAGATCAACAACAAGCTGATGCTCGGGTCAAAGACAGCCGAGAAAATAATCAGCAAATACAACTCGGGCATCGCGCTCCAAATTTCAATCAAGCGCTGCATGACCAGATCCACCTTGCCGCCAAAAAAGCCTTGGATGGCGCCTGTGAGCACACCAATCACGGTTCCAAAGATCGTCAAAGCCAGCGCGAATAAAACCGAAATGCGAAAGCCATACAAAAGTCGCGCCACCACATCGCGACCTCGGTCGTCCGTGCCAAGCCAGTTATCTGAAGAAGGGGGGGCTGGATGCGGCGTTTTGGCAAAGTAATTCAGAGTGCTGTGATGGTAAGGGTTCAGCGTGTAAATCGCCCAATTGCCTTGCTTGTCAAATTCGGCTTGGATAAAGGGGTCTAAAAAATCGGTCGGCGTGTCAAAGTCGCCCCCAAAAGCTGTCTCAGGAATCGTTTGGATGATGGGCACATACCAATTGCCTTTGTAGCCTGCCAACAAAGGCTTGTCATTAGAAATAACCTCTGCAAAAAGGCTGACAAAGAACATGAAAGCAAACAGAACCGCGCTGTAGAAGCCCAAGCGGTTGGCCCTAAAACGAAACCAAGCACGCTTTAACGGAGGCAATGAGTGGTCAGTCGAATTTGACACGTGGATCCACCCAGACATAACAAAGATCGCTGATGAGCTTGGTGACCAAGCCAATGAGCGTGAACAAATACAAAGTGCCCAACACCACGGGATAGTCGCGCCGCATCACGCTCTCAAAACTCAGAAGGCCCAAGCCATCCAAAGAGAACAGCGTCTCGATCAGCAAAGAGCCGGTAAAAAACGCTCCGACAAAAGCAGCTGGAAAACCTGTGACCAAAGGAATCAAGGCATTGCGAAACACATGCACCCACAACACCCTGCGTGAAGACAGCCCCTTGGCGCGCGCCGTCAACACATATTGTTTGCGGATTTCTTCCAGCATGGCGTTTTTGGTCAGCATAGTGATCACCGCAAAAGAGCCCAGCACACTTGCTGTGACGGGCAAGACAATGTGCCATAAATAGTCAGTGATTCGCTCCATCCAACCGAGTTGCGCCCAGTTTGCAGACGCCAGCC
>JBAXNJ010000189.1:0-3968 GCA_037133815.1 Betaproteobacteria bacterium | reverse complement strand
GGTTGGCTCAACAGCGTGCGCGCCCGCGTGCGCTTTGGCGTGCAATGCCCAGCAGAACAACGCGATCTTTGCGTGCCACTCGATGACATGCGCCTAGTCAAAGACGCACACGAACAAGACACCATGCGTCGCGCTGCGCAAATCAGCGCGCAAGCCCATATCCGTGCCATGCAAACCAGCGCCCGCATGCTGCGCGCTGGACAAGATGTGCGCGAATACCACGTGGAAGCAGAACTGCTGCACGAATTCAGACAACACGGCTCGCAGTTCCCAGCCTACACCTCCATCGTCGCAGCTGGCGCCAACGCTTGCGTATTGCACTACCGCGCCGACACAGCACAGTTGCGCGACGGCGACTTGGTGCTCATAGACGCAGGATGCGAGTTAGACGGCTACGCATCCGACATCACCCGCACCTTCCCCGCCAACGGCGTATTCAGCGGCCCCCAAAAAGACCTCTATAACCTAGTACTTGCCAGCCAAGACGCGGCAGTAGCTGCCACCAAAGCAGGCGCCCGGTTTACCGACCCGCACGAAGCCGCAGTGCGCGTGCTCTCACAAGGCTTGTTAGAACTAGGCTTGTTGCAAGCCAATAAGCACGGCACTGTGGAAGACGTCATAGACAAACGCGCGTACTTTGCTTTCTACATGCACCGCACCAGCCATTGGATAGGCATGGATGTACACGACTGCGGTAGTTACATCGAACCTAGCGAAGCGGGAAAAACCAGCACCAGACAAGACCCGCTCTCAGGCGAAACCATCACCAACCGGCCTAGTCGCATCTTGCACCCAGGCATGGCGCTGACCATCGAGCCAGGCTTGTATGTGCGACCTTCCGCAGATGTGCCAGAGAAGTTTTGGAATATTGGCATTCGCATTGAAGACGATGCCATCGTTACCGCAACTGGCTGTGAATTGATATCGCGTGGCGTGCCCGTTATTGCTTCAGAAATTGAAGCGCTTGTGCGCGCATAAATACAAAAACCTAGCTAGAACTAGTAGCGGGTGCGTGCGTAGGCGACTTTCTGACGCGAAGCGGCTGAGGAGCCCTAGCGCGTACCCGCTACTAGTTCTAGCGTACGAGCACCAATAAATAAGAAGCATAAAATCCAAAAATCAAGCCGCGGGCAGTTGCTAGAAACAAGCACCTGCCCGTTGCTATCTCTGGAGAACCCTATGAGCCCAACCACCTCCCACAACACCCCTGAAGCCCGCGCCGAACTGCGCCGCGCTGCGCTCAATTACCACGAGTTCCCCATACCTGGCAAAGTCTCGATCCAAGCCACTAAACAACTCGCCAACCAACACGACCTAGCGCTGGCCTACTCGCCAGGCGTTGCAGCGCCATGCGAAGAAATCGTCAAAGACCCAGACAACGCATATAAGTACACCAGCAAAGGCAACTTGGTCGCTGTAATTACCAACGGCACGGCTGTATTGGGATTGGGCGACATTGGACCCTTGGCCTCCAAACCGGTGATGGAAGGCAAAGGCGTTCTATTCAAAAAGTTTGCGGGCATCGACGTATTCGATTTAGAAATTGCTGAAAAAAACCTCGACAAACTTGTAGACATCATTGCGGCGTTAGAGCCCACGTTTGGTGGCATCAACTTAGAAGACATCAAAGCCCCCGACTGTTTTTACGTCGAGCGCAAACTGCGAGAGCGCATGAAGATCCCAGTTTTTCATGATGACCAACATGGCACCGCGATTGTTGTCGGCGCAGCTATTTTGAATGGCATCAAGGTCGCTGGCAAAGATTTGAAAAAAGTCAAACTAGTCACATCCGGCGCAGGCGCAGCAGCCCTTGCTTGTCTTGGTTTGCTCGTCAAAATGGGCGTGCCCAAAAGTAATATTTTTGTGACCGATTTGGCGGGCGTGGTCTATGAAGGCCGCACGGAGTTGATGGACGAAGATAAAAACCAGTTTGTTCAAAAAACTTCTGCACGGACCTTAGATGATGTGATCGACGGCGCCGATATTTTTCTGGGCTTGTCAGCAGGTGGTGTTCTCAAACCCGCCATGGTGAAGAAAATGGCCAAGCAGCCGTTGATCTTGGCGCTCGCCAATCCCACACCAGAAATCTTGCCTGAAGAAGTGTTGTCCGTGCGTACCGACGCCATCATCGCCACTGGCCGCAGCGATTACCACAACCAAGTCAATAACGTGTTGTGCTTCCCTTACATTTTCCGCGGCGCATTGGATGCTGGCGCTTCCACCATCACGGATGAGATGGAAATCGCGTCGGTCTATGCCATCGCTGAATTGGCCCAAGCCGAGCAAAGTGAAGTGGTGGCTGCAGCGTATGTGGGTGAGAAATTAGTTTTCGGACCAGAGTATTTAATTCCAAAACCGTTCGATCCGCGCCTGATGATGAAGATTGCGCCTGCCGTGGCCAAAGCCGCCGCAGACAGCGGCGTGGCGCGCAGACCAATTGAAGACATGGAGGCTTACATCGAGAAGCTGCAAAGCTTTGTGTATGCGTCTGGCTCCATCATGAAGCCGATTTATGCGGCCGCCAAACTCGGCGCCAAAAAGCGCGTGTGCTTTGCCGAGGGCGAAGAAGAGCGTGTTTTACGCGCGGTGCAAATCGTGGTCGACGAAGGTTTGGCCAAACCTACTTTGATTGGTCGCCCCGCCATCATTGCGCAACGCATTGAGAAGTTTGGTTTGCGCTTGGAAGAAGGCAAAGATTACCAACTTGTCAACGTAGAGCAAGACCACCGGTACCGCGATTTTTGGCAAACCTATTGGCACATGATGGCGCGCCAAGGCGTCACACAACAGCTAGCCAAGATCGATATGCGTCGTCGCCTTTCGTTGATTGGCGCCATGATGTTGCACAAAGGCGAAGTCGATGGATTGATTTGTGGCACCTGGAGCACGCCCGATGTGCATTTGAATTACGTGGATCAAGTGATTGGAAACCGCAAGGGTGTGAGCACCTATGCGTGTATGAATGGTTTGTTGTTGCCGGATCGCCAAGTGTTCTTGGTGGACACACACATTAACTATGACCCAACGGCGGAGCAGTTGTGCGAGATCACCATCATGGCGGCTGAAGAAATGCGCCGTTTTGGTTTGCAACCCAAAGCGGCTTTGTTGTCGCACTCTAATTTTGGAACTAGCCAACAGGCTTCGGCTATCAAAATGCGCGAGACATTGGCGCTGTTGAAGAAGAAGGCTCCGTGGTTAGAAGTGGACGGCGAGATGCATGGTGATGTGGCTTTGGATGGCGCAGACCGGGCGCGTCAAATTCCTGATACAACGTTGACTGGTGATGCCAATTTATTGGTGTTGCCTAATTTGGACGCGGCTAATATTGCTTACAACTTGCTCAAGACAGCGGCTGGCGGCAATATTGCGATTGGGCCGGTGTTGTTGGGTGCTGCAAAGCCGGTGCATATCTTGACGGCTAGTGCTACGGTGCGGCGCATTGTGAATATGACTGCGTTGACTGTGGCGGATGCTAGTGCTTTGCGTTAGTTTGCTTTCATAGTGCGCTGTTTTTAATTGCGTCTGTTTCTATTGCGAGCTTTTGGCGGTGAAGGGGGGCGAGCCCACAAAGGGTAGTTGCTGCGACTCCGCACTGCGTGCTTTATGTCGTTCGCAGCAACTACCCTTTGTGGGCTCGCTTGGTGTTCGTGAAACGAATTCTTTATGCTTAATTTGGCCTTCTTGTGGGGTTCGTTATTCCATTTTTGCTTGCTATTTGAGGGGGGTTCACTGACAATGTTGGCTTGTGTTTTGGGTTAACCCGTGAAACTCTTCCTCGATGTTGTTGCTTTGTAGCAACTTCAGTTTTGTCAAAAATTTACCCCTAAAGAATCGGCGATGGACATGCCACTGCGTACCGTTAAAACAAATATTGTTCAATCTATCCGTGCGTTCCGCGTACAGGATTTACAGCAATCTGCCCAAGTTTTGGGCCACCACTTTTTGTATGCCAATTTGGCCCAAACCCA
>JBAXNJ010000188.1:0-4015 GCA_037133815.1 Betaproteobacteria bacterium | reverse complement strand
AGGTTTAAGCCGAGTACTCAGCCTGTTGTGATTTGCGGGCTTCCTCGCGCTCCACGGTTTTCATCATCGAAGATGGACCGGTATCTGCTTTTTTACGCAAAACAGTGAGGTGACGCAAAACAGCATCGTTGAACTTGAAAGCGTGTTCTAACTCAGTCAAGACATCTTGGTTGGCTTCAATATTCAGGCAGATGTAGTGGGCTTTGGCCAATTTGTTGATCATGTAGGCCAACTGACGGCGGCCCCAATCCTCAACGCGGTGAATAGCACCACCACCAGCGGTGATCATGCCTTTGTAACGCTCGAGCATGGCAGGAACCTGCTCGCTTTGATCCGGATGGATCAACAAAATGATTTCGTAATGACGCATAGACACTCCTTGTGGATGAAGCTGCTCGCGGCGTCTGTCGCAATGCAGCAAGGTGGAAAACCAGCCATTGTAGTCTATTTGGCTAACATTTTCCAGGTCTCGATCACGCTGTCAGGGTTGAGCGAGATCGAATGGATACCTTCGTCAGCCAGCCAATGGGCGAAATCGGGGTGGTCGCTAGGCCCTTGGCCGCAAATTCCGACGTATTTTCCTTGCGCTTTGCAAGCGGCAATCGCTTGTTTGAGCAGCACTTTGACCGCTGGGTCGCGTTCATCAAAGTCGGCCGCCAACAATTCCAAACCTGAATCGCGGTCAAGGCCTAGCGTGAGTTGGGTCAAGTCGTTAGATCCGATTGAGAAGCCATCAAAGAACTGCAAGAACTCATTGGCCAAAATCGCATTGCTTGGCACTTCACACATCATGATGATCTTGAGTTCGTTTTCGCCGCGTTTGAGGCCGTGTTGCGCCAACAGCTGGGTGACACGTTCTGCCTGCTTCAAAGTGCGCACAAATGGCACCATCACCTGCACATTGGTCAATCCCATGTCTGTGCGCACGCGTCGCATCGCTTCGCACTCCATGGCAAAGGCTTCGCCAAAATCTTTGCTGATATAGCGCGCTGCGCCCCTAAAACCCAGCATGGGGTTTTCTTCTTCTGGCTCATAGCGACTGCCGCCAATGAGCTTGCGGTATTCGTTGGACTTGAAGTCCGACAAACGCACGATCACCGGTTTAGGCCAGAACGCCGCTGCGATCGTAGCGACCCCTTCAGCCACTTTGTCGACATAGAAAGCGCGTGGCGAAGCATGTCCGCGCGCCACAGATTCGACGGCCTTCTTTAAATCAGCGTCTACATTGGGGTAATCCAAAATCGCTTTGGGATGCACGCCAATGTTGTTATTGATAACGAATTCCAAGCGCGCCAAGCCCACGCCGTCGTTGGGCAACTGGCAGAAATCGAACGACAACTGTGGATTGCCCACGTTCATCATGATCTTGGTTTTAATCTGCGGCATGGTTCCGCGCTGAACTTCTGTCACCTCGGTCTCAAGCAAACCGTCGTAAATATGTCCAGTGTCGCCTTCTGCACAACTCACGGTGACCAGCGTGCCTTCTTTTAGATGCTCGGTGGCGTCGCCACATCCCACCACCGCAGGGATACCTAATTCACGCGCAATGATGGCGGCATGACAAGTGCGTCCACCACGGTTGGTAACGATGGCACTAGCGCGTTTCATCACGGGTTCCCAATTGGGGTCGGTCATGTCTGTGACCAACACATCGCCGGGTTGCACTTTGTCCATCTCACTAATGCTGTGCACCAAACGCACTGGGCCGGTACCAATTTTTTGTCCGATCGCACGTCCATGCGCCAGCACCGTGCCGTGCCCTTTAAGTTTGTAACGTAGTTCCGATTGGCCCTTTTGCTGGCTTTTCACCGTCTCGGGGCGCGCCTGCAAGATGTATAGCAAACCGTCGTTGCCGTCTTTGCCCCATTCAATGTCCATGGGACGACCGTAGTGCTGTTCGATGACCAATGCATATTGCGCGAGTTGCTCCACTTCGGTGTCGGTCAATGAGTAGCGGTTACGCAACTCGGTGGGTACATCGGTGGTTTTCACCAGATGTCCGCTGGCCTTTTTTTCTTCGGGAGAAGAAAACTCCATTTGGATCAACTTAGAACCTAAATTGCGGCGAATCACAGCGCGCTTGCCAGCTTTCAACATGGGCTTATGCACATAAAACTCGTCAGGGTTGACTGCGCCTTGCACGACCGTCTCTCCTAAGCCATAGCTCGATGTGATGAACACCACATCTTCAAAACCTGACTCGGTATCGATGGTGAACATCACGCCCGCCGCGCCCAAATCAGAACGCACCATCCGTTGCACGCCTGCGGACAAGGCTACATCCGCATGCGCAAATCCTTTGTGAACGCGGTAACTGATAGCGCGGTCGTTGTAGAGCGAGGCAAAAACCTCTTTCATTTTGTGCAGCACTTCTTCAATGCCGACCACGTTTAAGAAGGTTTCTTGCTGGCCTGCAAAAGAAGCGTCGGGTAAATCTTCTGCTGTGGCAGAGGAACGCACCGCAAAAGACGCTTGCACATTTCCAGCGCTGAGTGTTGCGAATGCCTCGCGAATCGCTTTTTCTACATCTGCGGGGTAAGGTTGGGCCAAGACCAAGGTGCGGATTTCAGCGCCAACTTGGGCCAAAGCACGCACATCTTCTGTATCTAACGCATTGAGCTTGGTATTGATTTTGTCGGTCAACCCGTCATGCGCTAAAAAAGCACGGAATGCATGCGCTGTGGTGGCAAAGCCGGTCGGCACACGCACCCCCGAGGGAAGTTGGGAAATCATCTCGCCGAGGCTGGCATTTTTGCCACCAACCGACTCGACGTCGGTCATCCTCAGGTTTTCAAACGGTACGACCAGGGCGGTCGCAGAAAAAAGTGCTGACATGGGAGGGCTCCAAAAGTTAAAACGTGCGAGGCCATGCAGCGAGCGCTACTTTGTACTTTTATGCGTGTGGGGCTTATCTGCATGGCGAAATTCGGATAATCATCCCATTGTAGTTAGCCAACCTCATTTTTAAAAAGAACAACTCCCCATGCCAAATCCAACCGTATTCTTTATCTCTGACGGCACGGGCATCACCGCAGAAACCTTTGGTAACGCCATCTTGGCGCAGT
This sequence comes from Betaproteobacteria bacterium, assembly GCA_037133815.1. Taxonomy (GTDB): domain Bacteria; phylum Pseudomonadota; class Gammaproteobacteria; order Burkholderiales; family Burkholderiaceae_C; genus Limnohabitans. Next base: position 950 of record JBAXNJ010000188.1, on the reverse strand, counting down.
TTGAGCTCAAGTTCAGGCATGTGCGCTTGCCATTTGTCGACTCGGTTGATAAAGCGCACCAAGCAGTGCGCCAAATCAACCACACTGCGGAGGTAGAAGGACGAAAGCCCATTGTGTTCACTACCTTGGTTGATGAAGATGTACTCAAAGTCATCCTCGAAGGTAGCAAAGGAATGATGCTCGACATGTTTGGCACCTTTGTGAACCCGCTAGAAGCCGAACTGGGTATCAAATCTAACCACCGCATCGGTCGATTTTCAGACGCCAGCAAGAGCAAGGAATATCACGACCGTATCGAAGCTATCAATTTTTCTCTGGCGCATGACGATGGTCAGCTCAATAGTGATTTAGAGCTGTCCGATGTGATCTTGGTGGGCGTCAGCCGGAGCGGCAAAACGCCGACCAGTTTGTATTTGGCCATGCAGCATGGCTTGAAAGCAGCAAATTACCCGCTCATACCCGACGACTTTGAACGCAAGCAACTGCCCCCTGCATTGGCTCCGTTTAAAAAGAAAATATTTGGTTTAACAATCCAGCCCGATCGTTTGAGTGAAATTCGCAATGAGAGACGGCCTAACTCGAACTACGCCAACCTTGCCAATTGCCGTTATGAGGTCGCTGAGGCAGAGTCCATGATGCGCCGCGCTGGTATCAGGTGGTTATCCACCACTCATAAAAGTATTGAAGAGATCGCCACAACTATTCTTCAAGAAATCAGTCCAGAGCGATTGACGTATTGAACCGTCAAAAAATCTTTACAACCCTAAAGCTGCAATACCTGCTTTTGCAATCTGCGCGTCTTCGTTAGATTTCACTCCGCTCACACCGATTGCGCCAATGCATTGGCCATCCTGGATGATGGGCACACCACCTTCGAGCATGCCCTGCAAGTAAGGCGCACTCAGAAACGAAAAGCGACCGTTGTTGATCACGTCTTCGTAAACCTTGCT
>JBAXNJ010000187.1:0-4018 GCA_037133815.1 Betaproteobacteria bacterium | reverse complement strand
TTCAGTGACACGAAATTGCGCAGCAGTTGCAACTCGCATAGCGTCATTCAAAGACACTTTGATGGCTGCAGCCTCTTCTACGATGGTTGTGTCCAATACAAATAAATCTTGCCCTGTTTGACCATACCCATCAATGCCATTGCTTTGAATTTTGTTGGTTTCATTTACCAAGGTTTTGGCCAAAAAATTCAAGCTCTTTTGCGCAGGTTCCAACACTTGGTTGATAAAGGTTTGTAAGCCGCCTAACTGGCCGCCACTAGCAGAGGCCAATGATTCACTGTTGCCATAAGGGTCTAACAACAATTCCATCTTGCCAACTACCGATGTATCGATACCTATTGGGCGAGACTTCATGCCACTCACCACAATGCCTTGCGTTGCCGTACTTCCAAGAGCGACATTCACTGAGCCGTTGGTATCAAAGCTAGCTTTGATTCGCACCAAATCAGAGAGTTGGCGCAAGAGCAAATCACGGCGGTCCAAAATTTCAGCGGACTGGCCGTCTTCGGTAGAAGATCTGGCCATGTTTTGGTTGACCAAGGCCAATTGGGTGGTCAAGGTGTTAACTTGCTTAGTGGTACTTTCCAGCGCTTGGTTGGTTTCAGTGCCTACCAAGCCTAATTGGCCAGACAACTCAGCAAAGCGTGAACTCACGCCTTCTGAACTTCTTAAGAAAGAACTACGCAAGACCGATGAAGCGGGGTCAGCAGACAAGGCATTAGCGGCACCAAAGAAGTCATCCAGCGCAGAACTCAAGCCCACACTCTTGTCGCCCATGATGTCCATCACGCGCTTGGTGTAATCGACCATAGGCTTTTGTGTAGCCAAGTCGCTGGTGCTGTTGCGTAAATTGGATTCTGCAAACGCATCGAACTGACGCTTGACAGCCTGTAGTGCAACACCTGTTCCAAAGAACATATTAGCGGCTTTGCTCGGGGACGTGTCTTTCAACACCACGTCTTGGCGTGAATAGCCCTCGGTGTTGACGTTGGCAATGTTATTACTCACCGTGCCCAAAGCACGTTGGTAGGCACCTACCGCGTTACTGGCAATACCAATGAGGTCGCTCATGAGCCGCCTCCATTGATCTTGAAGGGCTTAGGCTCCATCGACAAGGGTTTGATCTTGTCGACTGTCAAAGGAATAGCTTTACCCATATTGCGCTGGATCGCCATGGGGGTTAACTCAGGGCGCAATGGCATACCCTGTTGTGTTTGGCGCGCATTAAGCACTTCCAAAGCGCTTGGCGTAGTAGCAATTTGTTGTTTTACGGCTTTGGCCATGAAGTCTGCAACGCCCATGGCGCCGCGCTTGGCCATTTGGACTGAGATTTCTTTGTCAAACATGTTCTCGAAGGTCTCCATTCCGCTGGACTGGTTCTCTTCGTCTTTCATACTGGCTTCGCGCATGGACTTCATCATCATTTGGATGAAGAGGCCTTCAAACTGTTGCGCAGATTCTTTCAGCGCTTTGTCTTGGTTTTGTTGGGCTTGTCCACGCAACTCGCCCAAGCCCGAAAAGTCCAGATAGGACTTTGCGGTGGAGTTGTTGTCGATGGAGCTACTCATGGTGCGCTCGCTTAGATGATGACCAATTCGGCGCGCAGGCTTCCAGAGCTCTTCAAAGCTTCCAAGATCGCGATCAAAGCAGACGGTGTGGCACCAATTTGATTCACTGCATCAACAATTTGACGAAGCTCGACACCTGGCTGGAATAAGAACATAGGCTTGTTAGGCTCGCCCACATCAATCGCAGCGTTTTGTACTTCAGTGGTTTGACCACCTGCAAATGCATTGGGTTGCGACACTTCATTGGTGGCAGTAATCGCCACCGATATCGTGCCATGTGACACAGCAGCTGCTGTTACACGCACAGAGCGGTTGATAACAACTGTTCCTGTACGTGAATTGATCACTACGCGGGCTGGAGGCTCACCTGGTGTGACTTCAAGCGCTTCGATCATGCTCATAAAAGATACGCGTTGATTCAAGTTTTTAGGGGCTCGTACCGATACCGATACGCCATCCAAAGCTTGTGCAACATCACCGCCAAATTTTTTATTGATCGCGTTGACGATAGCAGTCGTCGTCGAAAAATCGTTTTCGCGGATGTTGAAGATCACGTTCTCTGACGTTTCGAACGGTGTATCGACAATGCGCTCCACAATCGCGCCACCAGGAATGCGTGAAGATGTAGGAACGCCAATAGACACTTTGGATCCTGCGGCGTTCGCATCAATACCTGTGGTGGTCAATGCGCCTTGGGCAAGGGCGTAAATTTCGCCGTCTACACCGCGCATGGCGGTCATGATCAAACTACCACCGCGCAAGCTGGTGGCTTTGCCGATAGCAGATACGTTGATGTCAATGCGTTGTCCGGGTTTTGCAAAACCAGGCAGGTCTGCAGTGACTAACACAGCGGCTGTGTTTTTAATATCGATACGTGCTGCCGTAGCAGTGGTTTCAAAGTCAGTCAAAGGGCCGTCAATACGCACACCCATTTGCGCCAACATGGCTTTCATGCTTTGTGTGGTGAAGGGGACTGAGGCGTCGTCGCCCGTGCCTTGCAAGCCCACTACCAAGCCATATCCGATCAATTGGTTAGGGCGTTGTGAGGCCAAGGTGGCCAAGTCTTTGATGCGGTCTGCGCAGGCACTGCCGGCAGCCAACACCAAAACGCTTGCAACACAAGCACGTAAATAAGAAGAACAGCACAACATAGGAGCCAACACTTTCCGTGATTAAAAAGGCCAGAACTTATGCATCAAGGTAGTTCCCCACCCAGCTTTTGTGGCATTGGCTAAGTCGCCAGAACCACGGTAAGCAATTTGTGCATTGGCCAAACGGCGTGATTGCACAGTGCTGTTAGGGCCCACGTCTTCAGGACGGATGACGCCTGAGACTTGAATGACTTCGGTGCCTTCTGCAAGACCGAGTTTTTTCTCGCCACGCACCATCAGGTTGCCGTTGGCTAGTATTTCCACCACTGTGACAGCCACCGAACCAGACAAGGTGGCGAGTTGGTCTGCTGTGCCTTTGCCAGTGCTGGAGGCTTTGTTGTTGTTGAGGTCGATACCTTCCAATAAAGGATGGACTTTTCCAATCGTGGTGCTAGCACCTGATGGGAATGTGTTTTTTGCTTCACGGCTGACGTCGGTGTTTTGTGTGCGTGCAGCTTGTGTTTTTTCATCCAACAAAACGGTGATGATGTCGCCGACTTGGTAGTTACGGCCACGACCAAACCATGCATCGCTTTGGCGGTTGCTATAAATGCCACCGGTGGTGACGCGTATGGCATCTTTGGCAAGAGGATAGACCGGCTGAAAGTCTGGCGAAGGCTTCAACACCATATCGACAGGCTCGGTGGCACAGCCTTGCAACAAGACCAGCAAGACAGCTGGCAAAAGAAGTTGTGCAGATTTCATAATGAACCTCAGTTAAACGTTTTGGTTCAAGAACTTCAACATGCCGTCGACCGCAGAGATAGCCTTCGAGTTGATTTCATACGCGCGCTGGGTTTCGATCATGTTGACCATTTCTTCCACTACGTTGACGTTAGAAGCTTCTAACGAACCTTGCTTCAAGGTGCCAGCACCGTTCAAACCCGGTTGCAAAATTTGTGCAACACCGCTCGAGGGCGATGCTTCGTACAAGTTATTACCCACAGGCTTCAAGCCACTTGGATTAACGAATCGTGCGATTTGAATTTGTCCCAACACCTGCGCACCTTGGCCAGCAATCAACTCGACCGAGGTAGTTCCATCTTGACCGATGGTCACAGAGGCTGCGTTGTTAGGAATCGTGATGGTAGGTATCAAAGGAAAACCTAATGCCGTGACGATTTGTCCGGTGTTAGAAATCTTGAAATTACCGTCGCGTGAATAAGACGTCGTGCCATCCGGCATTTGAATTTGGAAGTAACCATCGCCCGTCACCGCTACGTCCAAAGGGGACTGGGTGTTGATGATGTTGCCTTGTAAGTGCAGCTTCTCAGTGGAGTTGATCTTCACACCAGTACC
>JBAXNJ010000186.1:0-4020 GCA_037133815.1 Betaproteobacteria bacterium | reverse complement strand
TATTGGTTGCTTTAACCAGTATGTTGGTGATACCTGAAGCTGAAAAGGTCGCAGGAAAGCAGCCTTCTTACGAAGTAAATCAATTTATTCCTATTGCCAAAGTTTCTGCGGATCCTGTTGTTCTTCTCGTAAAGACAGATAGTCCTTGGAAAACATTGGAAGATTTCATAAAAGACGCTAAAAATAGACCAGGTGTTTTGAGTTACAGCTCATCTGGTTTATTTGGTGCAATTCATGTACCTATGGAGATGGCCGCCCAAGCCGCTGGAATAAAACTAATACATGTCCCCTACCAAAGTGGTGGTCAATCTATGGCTGCACTCCTTGGGGGGCAAGTAGACATAACAATTCAAGCACCTGGTGTAGCAAATCCTCATATTAAGGCTGGAAAAATCCGCGCATTAGCCACTTATGGCAACACAAGGACAAAAGTTTTAGCAGATATACCCACCTTAAAAGAGCTAGGTTATGACGTTGAGTTCTATATCTGGGCATCTCTCTTTACGCCCAAAGGTACGCCTACCGAGGTAGTCAATAAACTCAGAACATTAGTTAGGCAAGCAATAGATGAGCCTGTTTTTGTTAATGCGATGTTCAACATGTCGGCGCCAATTTTTTATCAAGACGCTCCAGAGTTGCAAACTGCCATCGATATTGAATCCAAACACTTCACGAACGTAGTAAGACGTATCGGGAAAATCGAATAACCACTACTTCAAAATCTAAGGAGATTTATTAATGAAAATTGCAAATTACGCTCGAGATGGCAAGGAATTAATTGGCTTGATTGTCGATAATCATTTAATTGATCCACTGGATGTGTTACCAATTTCAGACACTACTCAAAGAGCGTATTTCAGTGACACAGTGGCTTTTATAAAATCAGGTGAGCTAGGCTTAAAAATCGCAAATGAGATTATCAAGAATGCATCTTCAAATTTGAAACAAGAGCTTTCTAGGGTTGCTCTTTTAGCCCCAATAAAGCCTTCAACAATACTGTGTAGCGGAAGCAACTATAAAGATCACAACAAAGAAAAAGCAAATACACCAATATCAGGCAAGGAGCCTGAGTTTTTTATTAAAACATCAGATTGCGTTGTTGGTCCAGGTCCTACTTTAGTTTTTGATGCAAAACTTTCTAGCAAACTAGATTGCGAAACAGAACTAGCCATCATTATTGGCAAAGTTGGTAGGCACATCCCAGTGGAAAAAGCGTTGGATTATGTTTATGGGTACACAATAATTAATGATGCTACTGTTCGTGATAAACAGGTTCGTAAATCTCCAGAAGGTTTTGTATGGTACGAAGTTGGTCGAAGCAAAGTATTCGACAGTTCGGCACCAATGGGGCCCTGGATAGTGACTGCCGATGAGATTAAAGACCCTCAAAACCTTAGGCTTAGGACTCGTATAAATGGCGAGTTACGGCAATCGGCTTCAACTTCCAACATGATTTTTAGTTGCGCTGAATTGATACATTTCTTTTCAACAAACTTAACTCTAAAACCTGGAATGGTAATTATTACTGGCACCCCTGGAGGAACCGCATGGTCGACAGATCCTACTCTTGGTGGGAAATGGGTAGGTGGAGATGGAAGCGAGACGCTAATACCAGCACCCGGTTACTGCAAGCCCGGAGATGCAATTGAGTGTGAAATGGAGAAAATTGGTGTTCTCAAAAATACAGTGGTCACTGTCTGAAGGGATAAATAGAGAAAACGGGAATTTTTTGGTGATGTGCTGACAAATTTTCCTTACCCAACAAGAGACTTACCCTGAGGCTGCGAAGCCGGTGAGCCTCTATTGATTTATTAGGATAACTTAAAAGGAGAGGAGGCTTTCACATGGCACGAATTGGATACCCCGACGACAGCAACCCCGAAGTGGCGGCGCTTCGCGCGCAAATTATTGCGGAGCGTGGCAAGCTGCATAACCTTTATCGCCTGCTGCTCAATAGCCCGCCAGTGGCGCAGGGCTGGCTGAACTTTCTCACCGCGATTCGCCAGAAGACTACCATCGACCCGGCGATTCGCGAACTTTCCATCCTGCGAATTGCAATCATCAACAAGGCTGATTACGAGTTCTCTAGTCATGTCCCTTTTGCCCTCGCGGCCGGTCTGACGCAGCAACAGGTCGACGCGATTGCACAGTGGGAAGGCTCCACGCTATTTTCGGAAATACAACGTGCAGTGATGCTCTACACAGATTCGATGACTCGCGACGTGCACGTCCCAGACGACGTTTTCAGTCTGGTGCAGCCTCACTTTAACGATCGTGGCATGACCGAACTCACCGCCACGATTGCCGCTTACAACCTTGTGTCGCGCTTTCTTGAAGCACTGCATGTCGATCCTGAACCCATTTAAGGAGCCCAGTAATGAATAAAAGGTTATTGATCAAAGTCAGCCTCATAGCGCTTGCCGCCTTCAGTGCCGGCGCACAGGCCCAGTCGAGCTACCCTTCTAACAGCGTGCGAATTATCGTGCCGCAAACTGCGGGTGGCCCGTCGGACGTGCTCGGGCGCCTTTTCGCACAAAAGCTCTCTGAGTCGCTGGGCAAGCCGGTGCTTGTCGAAAACAAGCCTGGCGCCGGCGGCAACATCGGCACAGATCTTGTCGCAAAATCAAAACCAGATGGTCTGAATTTGCTGGTTAACATTTCGGGCATCCTGGCTATCAACCAGACGCTTTACAAGCAGTTGCCCTTTGACGCGGGGCGAGACCTAGACGGTGTTGCTCGCGTGGTAACTTCACAGTTGGTGCTGGTGGCACACCCGTCTTTCGCGCCGAACAACATCGCTGAGCTGGTAGCGGCTGCAAAGGCGGCACCGCCCGGTAGCATCTCCTACGGTTCGGCCGGTACGGGCTCTCCCCAGCATGTGGGTGGCGAATTGCTAAACACCAAAGCTGGCATCAAGCTCAATCACATTCCTTACAAGGGCGCGGTACCTGCTCTGCAGGACTTATTGGGTGGCCAGATCCCGTTAGCCATCGTGGGCTTGCCGGCTGTGCTGCAGAATATGAAAAGCGGCAAACTCAAGGCTATCGCAGTCTTTGGAGGCAAGCGATCGTCCATCGCACCGGATATTCCGACTTTTGTTGAGTCGGGCTTTTCAGAGATCGAGATGCAACTGGCTTACGGCATATTCGTAGCCAAAGATACGCCACGCCCAATCATTGACCGCCTGAATCAAGACCTTGGCGCAGCGCTTAAGGCTCCGGAAGTGCGCGAACGGCTTATCACTACCGGCTTTGAAGTCTCCTTCAGCTCGCCTGCCGAAATGGATGCATACCTGCGCAGCGAAATTATTAAGTGGCGACCCATAGTGCGCGACTCAGGTGCAACTGCCGACTAAATCCTTTTCTTCTTTTTTTACCAAATTTCTTATGTCAATTTACGAACCCTCAACCGCTAAAGCGAGCTCCACACTTAAGGCCATTCGTCGAGTCATTACCGGCGTCAATTCGGAGGGGTTGTCGGTCATCACGAACGAGGGCAATGCACCTGGTCAGCACGAGAACGACAAAATACCGGGCCGCGGTTATACAGATTTCTGGGTCTGGCGCAAGACGCCCCAGCCTCTTAATGGCAACGAGGATACTGGCCTGTGGCCAGATGAATTTCCTGGCCCACCTCCAGGAGGTCATCTGCGCGTGGTGCATTGGCTTTCGGACAACGGCAAGCCCGATGCGGTACCCGTTGTACCTCCTCACCCCCCCGTGCGGGTGGGCGTCGGCGGCCATTCGTGGGACCGTGGTGGCGGCAACAACAGTTGCATCTCGGATATGCACAAAACCGAGTCGGTAGACTTTGGAATCGTGCTGGCGGGCGAACGCATCCTAGTTTGCGATGGCGGGCAAACGGCCATAACCCCTGGCGACATTGTGGTTCAGGTCGGCGCCTGGCATCTGTGGGACAGCTCGCGATTGGGCTGCCACATGGCTTTCGACATCGTGCCCGCGGTTGTCAACGGCGAGCCGACTGGCCTTCACGGTCTGCAGGAAAAAGACGTGCCTCCAA
>JBAXNJ010000185.1:0-4052 GCA_037133815.1 Betaproteobacteria bacterium | reverse complement strand
TTCAGTATGACCCTGACTTGTTGTGTGAAGAATTCATCGATGGCGAAGAGTTGACTTGCCCAGTGATTGGCAATGGCATACACGCACGGGCCTTGCCTGTGGTGCGCATTGCGGCGCCAGATGGAGCGTATGACTACCAGAACAAATACTTCACGGACGATGTGAAGTACCACTGCCCGAGTGGATTGCCCGACAAAGAAGAACAAGCGATCCAAGCATTGGTAGTCGCCGCCTACCGCGCACTCGGTTGTAGAGGCTGGGGCCGCGGGGACATCATGCTGCGCGCAGCAGACCGCAAACCTTATTTATTAGAGATGAATACATCTCCTGGGATGACCAGCCATTCCTTGGTGCCTATGTCAGCACGGGCAGCAGGCATCAGTTATGAAGACTTGTGCATTCAGTTACTGCACAGCGCAACTTTAGACCACTTGCAAGGTGGCAAAAAAGCATGAGCACTTCACGCTACACCACCCACACGCGCGTTCGTGCTGAAAAAAGCACGGCCGTGGAAGTGCCGTGGGATGTGAAATTGATGCACATGGTGGGCTCTTTCATGTTTGCGTGCCTGACTTTGGGCATCGTGTTCACGGTGTTTTGGGGCATGGTGCACCTGCCGGTATTTAACTTGGTTGGCATCACGGTAGAAGGCGAAGTGGACCACAACAACGTAACGACTTTGCGGGCTAATGTGACTACCCGCATGACAGGCAATTTCTTCACGGCAGATCTGCGTCAAGTACGCAATGCATTTGAGGGCGTGCCATGGGTTCGCTTGGCTACGGTACAGCGCGAATTCCCCAACCGCTTACGTGTGACATTGCAGGAGCACCGACCTGTGGCGTATTGGGGCGAACAGAGCGAATCGCGCTTACTCAATATGTATGGGGAAGTGTTCGAAGCGAATTTGGCAGATTTAGAAAACGAAAAAATTCCACGGCTCAAAGGCCCGGACAGTGAATCGAAATTGGTCTGGCAGATGTACGAAGCATTGGTCCCCTTATTCCATGTCTTAACCCTAGACATGGGCAACTTAGAACTCACGGAGCGTGGCAGTTGGCGCGCTTATTTGAAACAAGGTGCCGTGATTGAACTTGGGCGCGGTGATGTGGCGGAAGTAACTGCGCGTATGCAACGGGTCGACCAAACATTGGCTGGTGTTACGCAGAAATTGGGAAGAAAAATTTCGTCACTGCAGGCAATTGATTTGCGACATGACAACGGCTATGCGATTCGGTTGCATGGCGTGAGCACGATGGAAGCCGCGATTTCGCGCAACTGAAAAGATTAGGTAAGAAACGAGGCTGTTATGGCAAAAGAGTACAAAGATTTGGTAGTGGGGTTAGACATTGGTACGGCCAAGGTGATGGTGGTCGTGGCTGAAGTCTTGCCCGGCGGCGAACTCAAACTTGCCGGTATGGGTGTGGCTCCGAGTAATGGATTGAAACGCGGAGTCGTAGTCAACATAGATGCCACCGTGCAAAGCATTCAGCAGGCCTTGAAAGAAGCCGAGTTTATGGCCGACTGCAAGATTACCCGCGTGTACACCGGTATCACGGGCAGCCATATACGTGGCATGAATTCCACGGGAATGGTCGCGGTGAAAGACCGTGAAGTGACTGCGCCAGATGTGGCACGTGTTGTTGAAACTGCCAAGGCTATCAATATCTCTACCGACCAACGTTTGCTTTTGGTGCAACCCCAAGAGTTTGTGATCGATGGCCAAGAGGTACGTGAGCCGATTGGCATGAGCGGTATTCGTTTAGAAGCCAAAGTGCATATCGTCACCGGTGCACAAAGTGCGGCGGAGAACATCATCAAATGTGTGCGCCGCTGTGGATTGGAAGTAGACCAATTGATGCTCAACCCACTGGCTTCTAGCTTGTCTGTTTTGACAGACGATGAGCGTGAATTAGGTGTGGCGCTTGTCGACATTGGTGCAGGCACCACAGACGTAGCGATATTTACCAATGGATCGATTCGCCACACAGCCGTTATTCCGATTGCCGGCGACTTGATCACCAGCGATATTGCGATGGCTTTGCGCACACCTACCAAAGATGCGGAAGAAATAAAAATTGAATCAGGCTTTGCCAAACAAATGCTGGCAGACCCAGAGATTCAAGTGGAAGTTCCTGGCTTGGGTGATCGCAGTCCACGCATGTTGAGCCGCCAAGCCTTGGCCGGTGTGATCGAACCACGCGTGGAAGAAATCTTTTCGCTGGTACAACAAGTTATCCGTGATTCGGGTTATGAAGAAGTCCTCTCCTCTGGCATTGTGCTAACCGGCGGTAGCGCGGTCATGCCTGGCATGGTGGAGTTGGGCGAGGACATTTTCTTGAAACCTGTGCGTCGCGGTGTACCTAATTACAAGAGCGGTTTGGCAGATATGGTGTCGCAACCGCGTGCTGCTACCGCTATGGGCTTATTAGAAGAGGCGCGCGTGGCACGCATGCGCGGCTTCAAGGTATCGCAAAAAAGTAGCACGGTCAAAACTGCAGTAGACCGTGTCAAAGATTGGTTTGTGGGGAACTTCTAACCATGACACCACAACGCTTGCTTTATTTGGCCAGAGGTAGTCCTCCGGACCCCATGCACAGAGGTCGACGATGGCGACCTTGTGTGGCAACTGCACCCCCTTCATAAGGAGATGCATGAAAAACAAAGAACATATTCGTTTAAGGCAATTGCAAATTTTTAGATTGATCGGAGAAATAACATGGGTATTGAAATGATTGAAGTAGAAACTTTCAACTCTGGTACGCAAATCAAAGTGATTGGCGTGGGCGGCGGCGGCGGCAACGCGGTGGAGCACATGATTCGCTCAGGCGTTCAAGGCGTTGAGTTTGTGTGTGCCAACACCGATGCGCAGTCTCTGCGTATCAGCAATGCACACAAAGTGATTCAGCTCGGATCGAACGGCTTGGGGGCTGGCAGCATTCCAGAAAAAGGCCGCGAAGCGGCAGAGGCTGCAGAAGACCAAATCCGGGAAGCCTTAGAGGGTACCAATATGCTGTTTGTCACCGCCGGTATGGGCGGTGGAACAGGCACTGGGGCTGCACCAGTAGTCGCACGTGTGGCACGTGAAATGGGAATATTGACGGTAGGCGTAGTCACCAAACCTTTCGAGTTTGAAGGCACACGACGCATGAACAATGCGGAGTCAGGTTTGGCTGAGCTAGAAGCCAATGTCGATTCATTGATCGTTGTTTTGAATGAAAAATTGCTAGATGTGTTGGGCGAAGACGCTAGCCAAGACGATGCTTTTGCATTTGCCAATGATGTGTTGAAAAACTCTGTTGGTGGTATTGCCGAGATCATCAATGTCGAAGCCTTGGTCAACGTTGACTTCGCAGACGTGCGCACTGTGATGAGCGAAACGGGCAAAGCCATGATGGGCACTGCTGCAGCCAACGGCCCAGACCGAGCACGCATTGCTGCGGAACAAGCGGTGGCTTGCCCATTGCTTGAAGGTGTGGACATGTCAGGCGCTAAAGGCGTCTTGGTGTTGATCACCGCGGCCAAAGGCGGATTGAAGTTGTCCGAGTCGCGCGAAGCGATGAATACGATTCGTAAATTTGCCTCGCCTGATGCCCATGTGATTTACGGTACAGCGTATGACGAATCATTGGACGATCAAATCCGCGTGACCGTTGTTGCGACAGGTTTAGCGGGTGGTCGACGTGTTGCTCCGCAATTGCAAGTGTTGCGCACGGGTACAGACAACAACAGCTTTAGTACCCACAATGCACCCAATGCTTCGCCCGCAGGCATCATGGCTGCTACCACAGCAGGCTTGAGCAACTTGGCCGCAGGACTAGGTGTGGGTGTAACAAAAGCACAACCCGACTACAACAGCATGGCCGTTCCTAGTGTTTGGCGAACCAACCGCACCCAAGCTGCCGCAAAAGTAGATGCTTTGTCTTCAGGCGGAATGGACGACTACGAAATCCCAGCTTTCTTGCGCAAACAAGCAGATTGAGATTCGGAGAAAATAGCTTCGTGCTGAAACAAAGAACCATCCAATCACTCACCAAAGCCGTTGGTGTGGG
>JBAXNJ010000184.1:0-4054 GCA_037133815.1 Betaproteobacteria bacterium | reverse complement strand
CTGCCCGCATAGGTGATCACTTTTCCCCCTGTGCTCATTTTGAAGCGTGCGATGCCCGCACTGCGGATAGTGTTGACACCCCCAAGGTCCAACACACGCACACCACGCACTTGCAACTCTTCAATACCATGCCACAAGATGAGATTGTGCGCATGCTGATCGCGGCCCACATCACTGGTCCATCCCACTTGGTAAGTAGCGGCCTCACCGTGGATCAAAAATAGCATGCCTGCCACTCTGTCCCGAGCGATATCTGCGCGGATCGTCAGCATATTTTTGCTGGGCTGCTGACGCGACTGGGAATACAAGTCAAAGAACTGCAAGGGTAATCCTGATAAGCCACGCTGTTCACGCTGTTGCATATCAGCCTCTAGCAACCAACGGTATTGGCCTGGGTTGGTGCCCACACGGTGAATCGTTAAATCGGAATTTTCAGCACCCCCCAAACGATGCCTCCATCGCTTGTCCAACCCCGCGCGCAGGTCTGGCAAGGACTTGGTGATATCTAAAATTACCGAGCTTTGTCCCGTCATCACTCTGCGCCATCGCGAGAGGCCGAGATCAGCGCCCGATTCTTCAGCAGGCGTAAAAAGCACTATGCGGAATTTATTTAATGGAATGGTTTTTTTTAGTGCTTGGTAGATCAGCTCTTTTTCTTTCGCCGTCACAGCTGCCAGCCATACCGGACCCAACGAACACAATGCCATGCTTGCTAATTGCCCAACAAAGTAACGCACGATAAATTGCGCTAAGGCAACAGGCTTACCATCGCGGGTTACCCATCCACGCAATACGTGCACGCCCAAGGTTTTCATGCAGGCGCCGTAGGCCCAGTCTTGCTGCAAGGCTGCGCCTGTGTGTGCATGGTGCGCATCCCAGGTCGCTGCGTCTATTGCATCCCAAGTGACTTTCATGCGCCTAAAATCTCCGTATGCTCAAAGCCTACGCCCAACGCAAACAAAACGAGACCGTGATGGGGCATCGTTTGGAAGAACCCCACTTGACCTTGTGGGTAGTGTTTTGGGTGTTTGTTTACGTGGGTCTGCCGCTGTTGCTGATAGGCAGTGCCATCGATCTGCTGATCCAATTTTTCACTGGATCGTGCACAGGGTTTTGGTGTTGGTTGACTTAACGTAAAAAACACGCGCGAGGTCAATCTGAATTAGGGCCGAATACAAGGACCCGACAAGAGCACACGAACCGTTTTGCCTCGGTACTCCATATCGTTAAAGGCTGTCATCGTGACCGTTTCGCGATCTATGCGAATCTCTGATTCGAAACCTGTCGTTTTGTTTTTACGCGTCACACCCATTTGCTTTTGAGAGGTGAGGTTTGTGCCAGCAAATTCTTCAGTCGTCAAACTGCTTGCCTGGACGGTGTAGAGATTAGAGCCAACTACTTTCATGAATATATTTTTACCCATGGTTTGGATTTCTACCACCACCTTTTCTGGTTTGAGTTTTCGGTCTTCTAAGGCGGGAATAACGCCTTCTAACTCACAAGATATTTTGAAAGTTTGGGCCCAAACTGGCTGGTGGAGAAACAGGCCGCATAAAACAGCGACTGAGATTTGCGCATAGAAGTTCATATAAATGCTCCTAAGGCATTATCGCGTTAGTCAAAAGCTAGGACTTTCATAAAAATTAGCCAGGCAAAGCCTCTAAAGCCACGGTTTTAGAGCGAGCCGCCCTGAAATACTCTTTCCAAAAACGGAAAAGATTGTCGACTTGAAGGCTAGGACTATTTTGTAAATAATGGATTTGAATGTCTACACCTTCAAAGTTAATCTGCGTCTTATGGGCATAGGCAGTGCTGGTAAATTGTTCAAAAGTTGGTAAGGTCTTGTACATATTGAGTTGCTTACTGTTTTGCAGCAAATCTGACAAGACAATCAAAGTCTTGGGGCCATTCACATGGTGTTTTTGAATAGAGTTCAAACTCACCATTTGCAACATTTCCAAAATTGGAGATTCTTGGGCCGGAGCAATACTTAGAAGTTGTGTGCTTTGCTCAAATATCGGTGTTAAAAAACGGTCTTTGTATTGGCGATTGAGTTGCTTGATGTTTTCTGTCAACTCGTTGTGCCCCTTGCCATCTCCTGGGTTACATAACTCTACTAAGGGCTTGGTTTGCGCCACAAAGTCATCTCCCAAAACAAAGATAGACAGCAAATAACCGGGCGGTGTTTTGTTAGACACCAAATCGGTGATTAAAAGATCGAATGCCGCTTTTTGTGCGAGGTTCAAAGGGTCGGTTTTATCGACCAGAAGAATGTTGTGTCCGATTGGGCCGTCCATAGGACACAAGGTTTTGGGGTCGGTGGTGTTACGTTTCTGGCTCCACCACCAAGCTGTTGCACCCATGACAGATATCACCAGCAACAAGGCCAAACTTCCCAAGAGAATATTGCTACGCTGACGGCTACGAGCAAGCTTACTTTTACGCGCCATTACAAGGCGTCCTTGGGTTGGATGGCTTGCGCACGCTGAATAAAGTTAAGTTGTTGAACGTGCCTATCAAACAAGTTGTAAATTTTTTCTCTACGCGTTGGTAAACTGTTCTCTAGTAATTTGATGCGCTCTTGCAAATGGGCATGCATTTGCTCGTATTCAGACATATCCGGTTTTTCAATCGCAGTTGTTCTTAGGGCAGGCAGAGTATCAAAGTAAGCGGGGCGAAGTGCATCTTTTCTGCTTCTGCTGTTTTCAGCTCTGAAAATACGCAACGTTGCATACAGAGCGACCTCTGACTCGTTCAACTTTTGCATCCAAGATTGGAAGATAGACTTTTTATCTTCGATTTGCTGTCTAAATCTGGAAGCAAATTGTTTTGCTCTAAGAATTTCATCATCTAGCGCATCGATATTTTCTTGCTTGACCTCTTCTAAAGAGGCACGAACGTCTTCAAACTCTTCTTCAAATTCTTCGGTGGCTTGTTTTTCTCTGCGGGTCACGGCTCCATAGCCAGGATACAAATCGTCGACAAATAAACCATCTATCAATGAAGCCAAACCAAAACCAATCGTGACCAAGAACAAAATCCATGCAACTAAATCATTCAAGCCAAAAGGGTTGTTGATGAGTGCAAGCCACGCATCTTGTGTTGGGTTAGCGCTCTCGACCAAAATAGCCGAACGCAAATGGCCTATCGCCAATGCCATGCAACCAATGAATCCCAGTACCGCACCCAATGCCAAAAGGCCCAAGGTTTTGATCGCGGGCTTGATATGGAAAACCCACCTCACGGCTGTCTTGCCCATCACAAAAGCGGTCAATACGTTCACGCTTGCAAGCGTCACGGCGTATAAAAATCCACCTAATAACCCTGTGCTCAGCCCCTCAGCAAAAAAAGCTGCATTAAAAATACCTTCAAACGCAACCAGTAGCAATAGCAAGGCATAACGAAAAAAGAGACCTGTTCCATCCGGATAAATAGCGTCTCTTTCTAACTGGTGATGAACACGAAACCTCTCGAGTTCCTTAAACCGACGATTCGCAGTCGCCCCTAATTTTTCTAACCACGAATTTTGTTCATTAAAAATAATCAGGGCTTTGCGCTCGAAGTCAGCTGACAAAATATCTGGCTTTAAATCGAATTCATGCACTTGCGACTCGTGAATAAGTCTGTCCATACGATCCAAATCAGCCAATGTCTGAATTTGAATTTGCTCTCTGACGCCTTCGATATAACGGACTACCTCTTGCTCGGTGACGGTTGTGACCTTGCTATGAAATGATGGCAGGCCAAGCTCACCAAGTTTTCTAGCTTCTTCTAGTAACTTGAATCGTTTGGTAATTTCGGCGACTTCAAGCGTGGAATCAGACTTTTTGGTAGAAAACCAGTCTATAAAACGCTTTAATTTGTTCATCAAATTAGAAAGGAATGTCATGCGCCATGTTGAGAGCGGTAATACTGTTAGTCTATACAAACTCCTGCGGGGTAAACCCATCCATTTTGACCAATATCAAAAAAGTAGTTACCAGCCTTCAAATGCTGGCTTTTTTGTCGATACTTGACCCATGCAAGACCATTACAAAACTTTAGGACTACTTTC